>JAGBWA010000033.1 GCA_017630035.1 Bacteroides sp. | reverse complement strand
GGGGCGTTTCACTTACGACGAAGAGTCCGGCACGCTCTATTTCTCTAAAGGCGGAATGCTTTACGAAGCTAAAGTTGACGGAGGTGTGGTTGGCTCTCCTAAGTCTCTAATTTTTGTTAATTTGATGAACTTTTTTTCATAATATATTTGGTGGGTATAAAAATTATGCTCATCTTTGCAGCCGAAAGAAACATTAGATTTTTTCATAGTTAAGGTTTAGGTTAAAAGGCAAAGGGGTAGCTGTGAAGCTGCCTCTTTTTATTTTTCTCCTATTTATAAGTATTTAATCAATTAAAATCTATATCTTTGTCACACAAAACGAAACAATAGAAAATATTATGGAAGATTGGACTACCATATTAATTGTTGCCGTAGGGATTCTCTTCAGCTTTTTCAAAGCTAAGTACAAAGATGTTGATGAATCCGACTTCGAAGAGGAAAAAGCATTCGAAGAAAAGCCTGTTGTGAAAAAGTCTCCAAGGTCGACAACCAAAAAAGCACCACGTCCATTCATCCAACAAGATGCTTTTCAAAAAAACAATGAAACAAAAACCGCTCCAATACCTACACCGATGGAGCAACCAACCATAGAAGAGAATAACGATGAATTCCAAATAAACTCGGCCGAAGAGGCACGAAAAGCAATTATTTGGGGAGAAATCTTACAACGAAAACATTTTTAAACAGAGAATATAAGTCTTAAAATAGAAACAAAATGGCATTAAAATTTATCTCAGCAGCCGAAGCTGCCAGCCACATCAAACATGGCATGAACATTGGCCTCAGCGGATTTACACCAGCCGGTACCGCTAAAGCCGTAACAGCCGAATTGGCTAAAATTGCAGAAGCAGAACATGCAAAAGGAAATCCTTTCCAAATTGGTATCTTTACCGGTGCATCGACAGGTGACTCTTGCGACGGTGTTCTTACACGTGCAAAAGCTATCCGCTACCGCGCACCCTACACTACCAATCCCGATTTCCGCAAAGCAGTGAACAATGGCGAAATTGCTTACAACGACATCCACTTGTCGCAAATGGCACAAGAAGTTCGTTATGGTTTCATGGGAAAGGTTGACGTAGCCATCCTCGAAGCATGCGAAGTAACTGAAGATGGTAAAATCTACTTAACTGCTGCCGGAGGTATCTCTCCAACAGTAGCTCGCTTGGCCGACAAGGTAATCGTAGAGTTGAACGCTGCACACAGCAAAGCCGGTATGGGCTTGCACGACGTGTACGAACCACTCGACCCTCCTTATCGTCGTGAAATTCCTATCTTTAAAGTAAACGACCGCATCGGACAACCTTACGTACAAGTAGATCCTAAGAAGATTGTTGGTGTAGTAGAAACAAACTGGCCCGATGAAGCACGCGCATTCAGCGATGCAGACCCTGTAACCGACAAAATTGGCGAACGCGTAGCCGAATTCTTGGTAGCCGACATGAAGCGTGGCATCATCCCAAGCAGCTTCTTGCCTTTGCAATCGGGTGTAGGAAACATTGCCAACGCTGTATTGGGCGCACTTGGACGTTCTGAAGCCATCCCTGCATTCGAAGTTTACACCGAAGTTATCCAAAACTCTGTAGTAGGACTTATCCGCGATGGCCGCGTGAAGTTTGCTTCTGGTTGCTCGTTGACTGTAACCAACGACTGCTTGAACGAAATCTACGAAAACATGGATTTCTACCGCGACAAGTTGGTACTTCGTCCATCAGAAATCTCTAACAGCCCAGAAATTATCCGCCGCTTAGGCGTTATCTCTATCAATACTGCTATCGAAACAGACCTTTACGGAAACGTAAACTCTACACACATCAGCGGTACTAAGATGATGAACGGTATCGGTGGTTCGGGCGACTTTACACGCAACGCATACATCTCTATCTTCACTTGCCCATCGGTAGCTAAGGAAGGTAAGATTAGCGCTATCGTGCCAATGATTTCTCACCACGACCAAACTGAACACGATGTGAATATCGTTGTAACCGAACAAGGTGTAGCCGACCTCCGTGGTAAGAGTCCAAAGGAACGCGCACAATTGATTATCGAAAACTGTGCACACCCCGATTACAAGCAATTGCTTTGGGATTACTTGAAATTGACAGACGGAAAGGCACAAACTCCTCACTTGATGCAAGCTGCATTGGGTATGCATGCTGAATTGGCTAAGAGTGGTGATATGCGCAACACCGATTGGAAGAAGTATTTGTAATCGATACGTACTTATATATAAAGAGGAGCATTTTTTTGAATGCTCCTCTTTTTTTATTTATATCCACATAGAAACTCACAAACTTTATCTTGTAACAGGCGCGCATCGCGATGAGCTAAATGGTTCTGATTCAGAATAGCAAAAGCTATTTGGTGTCCGTTGGAAGCAGTTAAATAGCCTGCTAATGTACAGATACCGGTAACAGTACCTGTCTTTGCGCGTACATTTCTATAAGCGGGCGAACCTCGTCGCATGCGCGATTGCAGCGTTCCATCTATACCGGCAATGGGTAGTGCCTGGTAAATAGCCGAATAAATATCGGGCTGGCTATACGCAAAACGAAGGAAAGCAACCAGCAACTCGGCCGAAACGGCATTGTAATTAGACAATCCACATCCATCCACAATGCGGTAATTAGAAGCTTTGTAGCCAAGAGCATCGATGCGTTCTTGCAATGGTTTGATGGCTTCGTCGGACGAAAGGTGACGCTTGCCTGTTGCTTGCCATGCCAAACGATAGAGCATAGCTTCTGCATTTAGGTTATCACTCTCTTTCATCATTTCATCCAAAACGGTCTGTATGGGTGTTTCATAAGCCATCAGTAACGAGCAACTATCAATTGGCAACATCTCTTTGAAGGCGTATCGATTATCGAACTGTATGCCGCAAGCCTCTAACCGCTCTTGAAGGGTGTGCATAAAGAATTTCTCTGGCTCATAGATATTTACCCTTGTTGTGCGCTTGCGCTCTACATTTCCCGAAACAATTAAATCGTTTCCATTCTCCAACCAATTGCGCGAAAAAACAAACTTACCGGCATCGGGAGTAACTGTCTGCGTATTGTTCATTATAGTATAATAGGTAGAAATCGGGGTAAGCAATACATCGGCAGGCATACCTTTTGTGGTGGGAGATACGGCTATTTCTACGGCTCCTTTTTGCAACATCAACGGTGACAGATAGGGTTGGTAAGCATTCGGATTGTCATCCCATGACCATCCCTTACCCCAATAGATAGAGTCTTTCAATGACACATCCCCATACAAATTGCCTTTTACATAGCAAAATGGCAAAGTCGTCATCATATTCACCAACGAGTCGAGCGCTTCGTTGTTAAACTCAGGATCCATGCTTCCCACCACATAGATATCGCCACAAAGAGTGTCCTGCTCAATGTTTCCACGATACCATACCTCGGTGCGGAAAGGCTCTTTTCCTTGCGGATGCGCCAAAGCCGAAATGGCGGTAATGAGCTTCATTGTAGATGCCGGACGCGATAATTTTTCTGCCTCGTAAGCGTAAAGTGGCTGGTCGTCCGTCAAGTCGTAAGCATAAATCCCAACATGCGAACCTTGCGGTAGGGAGGCTTCGACCAAGGAATCGAGTTGCGAAGAGAAGACATCTGTCACTACATCTCTTGTCTGTGCAAAAGAAGTGGTAACCAAACAACAATAAATTGCTATAATGAAAAGCGTACGAAATTTCATAAAACTACACAGTTTCTTTAAAGATTTCTCCTACCGTAGGGTGGGGGAATACCATCTTTTTCCATGCTTCGGCTTTCAATCCTAATGTTATGGCCATGCCGGCAAGTGTGATAATTTCGGATGCTGGATTACCTAAAAGGTGTGCACCAAGAATGGTATCATCTTCGGCTACAAACACTTTGCATACGCCATTAACTCCTTCGTTTTCAGCCACAAAACGTCCACTATAAGCCATTGGAAGTTGCTTCACTGTATAAGGAATGCCTTGTTGCTTTAAGCTCTCTTCTGTTGCTCCCACTCCGGCAATCTCCGGATTGGTATATACAACGGCGGGGATTGCGTTGTAGGCCATTGCATCATCTTTACCTAAGATGGCGTGCACGGCTACTTCGGCCTCGCGCACGGCGGTATGTGCTAAAAGCGAACGTCCATTCAAATCGCCACACGCATAAACACCCTCTACGGAGGTTTGCAACTGGTCGTTTACCCAAATAGTACCTCGCTCGGTGCGCTTTAAGTTCAAATTTTCCAATCCATATCCGTTGGTAACCGGCTTGCGACCCACGCTGAGTAGTACTTTTTCGGCTTCAAGCACGTTTTCTCCTTCGGCATTTTCGAAGGTTACTTTCACAGAATTCTCTTTCCCTTCTAGGAAAATAACTTTAGTGTTAAGTAAAAATTGTACACCGCGCTTAGCATACTCTGCTCGCAACATAGCCGATAACTCTTTATCCATGCCGCCAAGTATCTCGTCGAGCATCTCGATAACCGTTACTTTTACGCCCATACTACAGAAGAAGGAGGCAAATTCCATACCGATAACGCCACCACCCACAATCACTAACGATTGCGGCAACTCTTTGCAATCGAGTGCATCGCGGTGTGTCCAATAGGGCACTTCATTCACTCCTGGAATGGGAGGAATAAATGTCTCCGAGCCGGTGCAAAGTAACAAATTGTCACATTCGTATTGCTCTTCGCCACACTGAATACGATTTTTGTCTAACACTATGGCTTCGCCATTCACAATCGTTACGCCAGCATTTGTCAGTTTGCCTTTAATGCCCAACACCAATTTACGCACCACCTTTTGCTTACGTGCAATAATTTTCGGCACATCGGCTTCGGCCTCGCTCACCTTCACGGCATACTTCGAAGCATGACGAGCTGCATCGAGTGTCTTGGCCGAATAGAGTAATGTTTTTGTGGGAATACACCCTTCGTTTAAACAAACGCCTCCCAAACTACTCTTTTCGAATAACACCACACTCAGTCCTGCTTTGCCAGCAATTTCCGCAGCAGTATATCCGGCAGGACCACCACCGATAATAGCTAATTGATAGTTGTTCATATCAGACAATTTTATTTTTTGCAAAGATAGAATAATAATTGAAATTTTTGCTACATTTGCAAAAACAATAACCTATATAAACAATACGATTATGCTAAGTCAAAAATTACACGATGCTATCAATGCACAAATCAATGCCGAATTGTGGTCAGCATACCTCTATTTGGCTATGTCAATGGATGCAGAAACTAAAGGTCAAAAAGGTGTAGCCAACTGGTTCTACGTTCAATTCCAAGAAGAACAAGACCATGCACGCATCTTTATGAACTTCTTGAACTCGCGCGATGCTAAGGTAACATTGCTTCCTATCGCTGAAGTACCCGCTACATGGGATTCTGTTTTGGATATGTTCAAACAAACACTTGAACATGAAAAGAAGGTGACTTCGCTCATCAATAACTTGGCCGCTATTGCCAACGAAGATCGCGACTATGCTTCTATCAGCCGCTTGAACTGGTTCATCGACGAACAAGTGGAAGAAGAAGAAAATGCACGCGACATGATTGCTGCTTTCGAAGCCGTAGAAGACAATAAATATGGTTTGTATATGCTGGACAAAGAACTTGCCGCTCGCACATACACCACACCATCGCCACTTGCTACTGCTGCTGAATAAGAATAAAAGAGGGTAAGTCAAAACATTTTGGCTTACCCTTTTAAGTTTATAAGAATAACTATACTATGGTTAGAAAATTCGATTTCCTCGTTATCGGCTCAGGCATTGCAGGCATGAGTTTTGCACTGAAAGTGGCTCAAAAGGGTAGTGTAGCCCTTATCTGCAAGGCAGAGTTGGAAGAAGCAAACACCTACTTTGCACAAGGAGGCATTGCCTCGGTAACCGACATGAAGGTGGACAACTTCGACAAACACATTGAAGACACCATGATTGCCGGCGACTGGATTAGCGACCGCGAAGCCGTGGAAAAGGTAGTGCGCAACGCACCCGAACAGATTAAAGCATTGATTGATTGGGGCGTTGATTTCGACAAAAAAGAAGATGGCGAGTTCGACCTCCATAAAGAGGGCGGACACTCCGAATTCCGCATCCTACACCATAAGGACAACACCGGTGCCGAAATTCAAACTTCACTTATCGAAACCGTCAAAGCCAACCCCAACATCACCATCTTTAAGAACCACTATGCCGTAGAGATTATTACCCAACACCACATGGGTATTATCGTTACACGCTACACACCAGGCATCAAGTGTTTTGGGGCATACATCTTGAACGAGGAAACCGGCAATGTAGATACTTTCCTATCCAAAGTAACCATCATGGCTACAGGCGGTTGCGAAGCCGTTTACCGCCAAACAACCAACCCATTGGTAGCTACAGGCGATGGTATTGCCATGGTATATCGCGCTAAGGGTGTGGTGAAAGACATGGAGTTCATCCAATTCCACCCCACCGCCCTCTATCATCCAGGCGACCGCCCTTCATTCCTCATCACCGAAGCCATGCGCGGATATGGTGGCGTGCTTCGCACTAAAGACGGCAAGGAGTTTATGCAAAAGTACGACGAACGCCTCTCATTGGCTCCTCGCGACATTGTAGCACGCGCCATCGACAACGAAATGAAACTTCGTGGCGAAGAGCATGTCTATCTGGATGTTACCCACAAAGACCCTGAAGAGACAAAAAAACACTTCCCAAACATCTATAAGAAGTGCCTCAGCATTGGTATTGATATTACGAAAGATTATATCCCCGTAGCACCGGCTGCTCACTACCTATGTGGCGGCATCAAGGTAGATCTAGACGGACAAAGTAGCATTCGCCGCCTCTATGCCATTGGTGAATGTTCGTGCACTGGCTTGCATGGTGGTAATCGTTTGGCCAGCAATTCGTTGATAGAGGCCGTTGTCTATGCCGATGCAGCTGCTAAGCACGCCATGAGCGTTATCGACCGCTACGACTTCAACGAAGAGGACATCCCCGAATGGAACGACGAAGGCACCATCAGCAACGAAGAGCGTGTACTCATCACGCAAAGCATGAAGGAGGTGAACCAGATTATGGAAGCCTACGTAGGTATTGTACGTAGCGACACTCGCCTGAAACGCGCTTGGAATCGTTTGGATATTCTTTACGAAGAGACCGAACGCCTCTTCAAACGCAGCAAAGCCACTCGCGAGCTTTGCGAACTTCGTAACATGATCAACGTGGGTTACCTCATCACCCGCCAAGCTATGGAGCGAAAGGAAAGCCGCGGTTTGCATTATAGCATTGACTATCCGAAGAAATAAATCTTCCCAGTTGGCTTTTCTATATTTCAAGTCTTGGGATTTATATATCAAGACTTGGTATATACATTTCAAGACTTGAAATATAAACTATGCCTGTGGGAAAAAAACGGCGGCAGTTTATTAATGCTCTTTCAACCATGATGCAACCCACAACACCCATGCATCAACATTATCGGTCAAAGAAGTAGGATATTCACAATCAATCATTACATCGGGTACAATACCTGTTGCATCAATACCAGTTTCGGGCAAACCTAACGTATGAGTAAGCGGAATTTTGAATTGATAGTTGGATTTTGGAAGGGGAAATGGTACAAAATTGGTATAATCTAAACAGCCAAGCGTTGAATCTTTCCCAAAAATAATTACTCTATCACTTACTCTTTTTAAAATCAAGATAAGTTCCTCTGCACAACTCGCAGTTAGATTATCAATAATAATGGCAGCTTTTAAAGGTGACGTTGATATTTTATCGTAATGTATTAAAAATGGTTCGAAAAGTGTTGGATATTCCTCTTTTGAACGCTCACAAGCATCAAGATTTTTCTGCCAACGCTTATTATGTCGCATTACTTCACGAAGAATATCTATGTTTATTGGTGTTGTGTTTCGAACGACCTCTCCATCGTCATAGCCATCGTGATTATAAAGCAATTCGATAAAAGCATCAGAGGTACCATCTGATCCCCCCTTATTACCGCGGATATCCAAAATAAGATTCTCACACTTCGATTTCTTAAATGCACGAATAGCTTTCTTAATCCAACGTACTCTGTTCTTTGACCAAGCACAACTTGTATAACGTATCAAAAAAGATGTATCATCTACTTTGCAGAAGGTATCTGTTGGTTTATACTCCATCAATTTAGAATAGTCAATTGGCCCTGGCATATATTTTTTTTGAGCACCACAATAATCATGTAAATGATAATCGCGAAACCACGCCAAATAACACCCAAAAATATCTTCAAAGGAAGAGGTACCTTCTTTAAT
>JAGBWA010000005.1 GCA_017630035.1 Bacteroides sp. | reverse complement strand
TGGCTTGCTCGGGAGGCAAGACCAAGAGTGTGGCTGAAAATCAGCAGACGAAAATAGATGTGGTGGAGGTGTTGTACTTCCACGGAGCACAGCGTTGTGCCACTTGTATGGCAATTGAGGAGAATACCAAGGCGTTAATAGAATCGGCTTATGCCGAGCTGTTGAAAAGTGGCAAGTTGGTATTTCGCTCGGTGGATATTACCAAGGACGAGGCTCTTGCCGAGCGATACGAGGTTAGTTGGTCATCGCTTATTCTCGTTGATTACGACAAAAGCGGCAAGGAGAGTGCAACAAATCTAACGGAATTTGCTTTTGGCAATGCCCGCACTACTCCCGATAAGTTCAAGCAGGGTTTGTCGGATAGGATAACAGAAATGCTTAATAACTAACGCTATGGAGTGGTTACAATCATTATTGGATAGTTCCTCGACGCCCGTTGCAACGGCATTCCTTCTCGGGTTGCTCACTGCACTTTCGCCCTGTCCATTGGCTACCAATATCGCAGCCATCGGCTACATTGGTAAGCATATCGAGAGCCGGAAAAGGGTGTTTGTGCAGGGCTTACTCTACACATCGGGGCGCACGATTGCCTACACGCTACTTGGTGTGGTGTTGATTGCAATTTTACGGAGCGGTGCGAGCGTATTCGGCATTCAGAAGTTTATAGCGACCTATGGCGAGTTGATTCTGCCACCAGCCTTGTTGCTTATCGGAATGTTTATGCTATTTGGTAACCGACTCAATCTGCCGTCATTCGGTTTTGGTGGCAAAGGCGAGGGGTTGGCTCGTCGAGGTGGAATCGGTGCGTTGATGTTGGGCGTACTCTTTGCCTTGGCGTTCTGTCCGACGAGCGGAGTTTTCTACTTCGGCATGCTGATTCCGATGTCGGCAAACGCAACTATGGGATACCTGTTACCAATACTCTTTGCCATTGCAACCGCCTTGCCCGTACTTGTTGTAGCGTGGATATTGGCGTTCAGCGCAGGACAGACTGGGGCAGTCTATGGTAAGATGCAAGTCATTCAGAAGTGGCTAAATATAGCAGTAGGCATGATATTTATCACAATCGGGATATATTATTGTTTAACAATTTACATTTAAGAAGTATGGAAATCAAAATTTTAGGAACGGGTTGCAGCAAGTGCAAGACAACCTACGCAGTTATCGAAAAGGTTATCAAAGAGAACAATATCACGGCAACACTAACAAAGGTCGAGGATATTATGGAAATTATGAACTACAATATCCTCACCACCCCCGCAGTAGCAATTAACGGCGAAGTAAGAATCAAGGGCTATGTACCAAGTGAACAGGAGATTAAAGAGTTATTAGGCGTATGATACAACGATTTGCAGATTGGTTGGTTTATGGAATCTTCGGATTGGATGCCGCCACACCATTGGGTATATCCGTCAATTTCTTCTTTTACGACAGCATCAAGATTATAATACTGCTTTTCAGTATCAGTTTGGTAATGGGCGTTATCAATGCCTACTTCCCGATTGAACGACTACGCCAATACCTCGCCACGCATAAATTGTATGGTTTGGACTACTTCTTGGCGGCTCTCTTTGGTGGCATTACTCCGTTCTGCTCCTGCTCTTCGGTACCACTCTTTATCGGTTTTGTGAAGGGCGGAATACCATTGGGTGTAACTCTGACATTCCTTATCGCCTCGCCTTTGGTTAGCGAGGTAGCGGTGGCGATGTTTCTCGGCTCGTTTGGAGTTAAGGCTACGCTAATTTATGTTGTGAGCGGTACGCTGCTGTCGATGATTGCGGGCTTTATCTTGAGTCGTATGCACCTTGAACCCTACCTGAGTGATTGGGTGAAAGCGGCACAGGCACAATCATCTGTGCAAAGTCAACGATGGAAAGCTGAAAAGACTCCTTTTATCAAGCGACTACCCGCTATCACTCGTGAGTCGTGGGGCATTGTGCAAGGCGTTTTGCTCTATATCCTGATTGGTATCGGCATTGGTGCTGCGATGCACGGTTATGTACCCGAAGGTTTCTTTGAGCAATATCTATCGGCAGAAAATTGGTGGGGCGTACCACTTGCCGTGGCGCTTGCCGCACCGATGTATGCCAATGCTGCGGGCATTGTGCCAATTATCGAAGTCTTTGTAGCAAAGGGTATTCCACTTGGTACTGCCATTGCCTTTATGATGGCTATCATTGGGTTGTCTATCCCTGAAGCCACTATGCTCAAGAAGGTTATGACCTGGCGACTGATAGGCATTTTCTTCGGAGTGGTAACATTATTGATTATTATTTCGGGCTATCTGTTTAACTGGATTCTATGAGAATATTGATTTTATGCATAGACAATAGTTGTCGCAACCAATTTTTCTCCTTAATCACGAACAAATTTCCTGCCCATCAAGAAGAAATAAATCGGTCAGCTCAAAGGAAGAAAACATTTACTGACTGAATAAAGTTAAAACGGCACTGCCGTTTAATGAATCAGCGGTACCGTTTAATGAATCGGCGACGTCGTTTCATCAAACGGCGTCGCGGTTTTGTTTTTTCTTAGGGAGTTATTATCTTTGTTGCGTGAATAAACCATTTTTATTTCGAAGAGTAACAAACAAATTAACACGTAAAAGACATGGCAAAGTACGTAAAACAAGAAATGAACGACTTGAATGGTAGCGGCAAGAAGCGTGCCTACTACCGTTTGGAAACCATCCGCAACCTGAGCGGAGAAGAATTTATCGAGATTATGGCCGGAAGACATGCCGGCGTAAACCCTGCAATAGTAAAGCAAGTGCTATACCAAGCAGCCGAAGACATGGCCTTCTACATGGCTATGGGCTACACAGTTACGTTGGACAGCATCGGAACCTTCCGCCCGTCGTTGGGCATGCGGCGCGGCAAGCAGATGGAAGCAATGGAAGAGGGCTCGACCAAGCGCAACGCACAGAGTATCTGCGTGAACGACATCAACTTCAAACCCGCCAAAAGACTCATCAAACGAACCAACGACGAATGTGAATTGGAAAGAGCCGGCACAAACAAGCTTCATCGCTCGCCATACACCAAAGAAGAGCGATTAAAAATGGCACAAGAGTTTCTGGGAAGCCATCCATTTATGCGCGTTAGAGACTACATCGTCCTTACCGGATTAAGCAGGACTACCGCTTCCACGGAATTGCGCGAATTTAGCCAACAACCCGATAGCGGCATCGGATGGACAGGAAGCGGAAGCAGCAAGTTGTATATAGCGAAAAGGATTAACGAGTAGCGAGTTGGGAATGGGAAGATTCAACGCGCGCACGAAACATTAATATAGCGAAATATTTGTGTATATCGTGCGTAATGCGTACCTTTGTCACTCATTTATCAAAGCAGTAATAAATAATTCATAATTCATAACTCATAATCCGAAAAAGAGATGATTCTTTTTTTTAGAACACCACAACAAAGCGTGATTGCCGTAGAGTGCAAGCACGACATGGTAGCAGCCGATAGCGACAAGCTGTGCTGGCTATTCGGCGAGGCAACTCCCGAAAGTGAAGAAAACTTGCAAGGCTATTTCGTAGGCCCACGCCGCGAAATGATTACTCCTTGGAGTACAAACGCCGTGGAAATTACCCAAAACATGGGATTGGAAGGCATCGCACGTATCGAAGAGTACTTCCCTGTAGCCGACGAAAATGCAGAATTCGACCCTATGTTGCAACGCTTGTACAAGGGGCTGAACCAAAACGTCTTCACCACCAACCGCCAACCAGAGGCTATTATCTACATCGAAGACCTTGAAGCGTACAACGAGCAAGAGGGATTGGCGTTGAGCAAGGAGGAGATGGACTACCTGAAGAAGGTGGAGGCTGACCTTGGACGCAAGCTCACTGATAGCGAGGTGTTTGGCTTTGCACAAATCAACTCGGAACATTGTCGTCACAAAATTTTCGGTGGTACATTTATCATCGATGGCGAAGAGCAAGAATCGAGCCTCTTCCAAATGATTAAAAAGACTACTCAAGAGAATCCTAACAAGATAATCTCAGCTTATAAGGACAACGTGGCATTTGCCGAAGGTCCGGTTATCGAGCAATTTGCTCCGGCCGATCACTCTAAACCCGACTACTTCCAAGTGAAGGAGATTAAGAGTGTGATTTCGTTGAAGGCTGAGACTCACAACTTCCCTACTACCGTAGAGCCTTTCAACGGTGCTTCGACCGGTACTGGTGGCGAAATTCGCGACCGTATGGGTGGTGGTAAGGGTTCATGGCCTATTGCCGGTACCGCCGTATATATGACTTCCTATCCTCGCAGCGAGGAGGGACGCGAATGGGAAGACATCTTGCCCGTACGCAAATGGTTGTATCAAACTCCCGAACAAATCCTTATCAAGGCATCGAATGGTGCAAGCGACTTTGGTAACAAGTTTGGCCAACCGCTTATCTGTGGTTCGGTACTTACCTTCGAACACCAAGAGAACAACGAGCAATATGCCTACGACAAGGTGATTATGCTTGCCGGCGGTGTGGGTTATGGTACACAACGCGACTGCTTGAAGGGTCAACCTGAACCGGGCAACAAGGTGGTGGTGATTGGTGGTGATAACTACCGCATCGGCCTTGGTGGTGGCTCGGTATCATCGGTAGAAACTGGTCGCTACTCAAGTGGCATCGAGTTGAATGCCGTGCAACGCGCTAACGCAGAAATGCAAAAACGTGCCTACAACGTGGTGCGCGCACTTTGCGAAGAAGATAACAACCCTATCGTTTCTATCCACGACCACGGCTCGGCCGGTCACGTAAACTGCCTTAGCGAGTTGGTGGAAGAGTGTGGTGGATTGATTCACATGGATAAATTGCCTATTGGTGACCAAACGCTTTCGGCTAAGGAAATCATTGCCAACGAAAGTCAAGAGCGCATGGGCTTGCTCATCGACGAAAAGGCTATTGAGCATGTGCAAAAGATTGCTGAACGCGAACGTGCACCAATGTACACCGTGGGCGAAACAACTGGCGACCACCGCTTTGCTTTTGAACAAGCCGATGGCGTACGTCCATTCGACTTAGCGGTTGACCAAATGTTTGGCTCGTCGCCTAAGACTTACATGGTGGACAAGACCGTAGAACGTAAATATGACGTAGCTACATACGACATTACTAAGCTTGACGAATACATTACTCGCGTGCTTCAATTGGAAGGCGTGGCTTGTAAGGATTGGTTGACCAACAAGGTGGACCGTTGTGTAACCGGCCGCGTAGCTCGCCAACAATGTCAAGGCGAATTGCAATTGCCATTGAGCGATTGCGGTGCCGTAGCCCTCGATTATCGTGGCGAAAAGGGTATCGCAACCTCTATCGGACACGCTCCTCAAGCAGCTTTGGCCGACCCTGCTGCTGGCTCAGTGCTTGCCGTAAGCGAAGCATTGACCAACCTTGTATGGGCACCACTTGCCGAAGGTTTGGATAGCGTATCGCTATCGGCCAACTGGATGTGGCCTTGCCGCGCACAAGAGGGCGAAGATGCACGTCTATACAAAGCAGTCAAGGCATTGAGCGATTTTTGCTGCGCATTGGAAATCAATGTGCCTACCGGTAAAGACTCGCTTTCAATGACTCAAAAATATCCTGATGGAAGCAAAATCATCAGCCCGGGTACCGTTATCGTATCGGCCGGTGGCGAGGTGAGCAACATCAAGAAGATTGTATCGCCCGTAATGGTGAACAATCCTAAGAGCCGCTTCTATCACATCGACTTCTCGTTCGACACACTTCAATTGGGTGGCTCGGCATTTGCTCAATCATTGAATAAGGTGGGTAGCGATGTGCCTACCGTGAAGAATCCGGAATACTTCCGCGACGCTTTCCTTGCCGTGCAACAATTGGTGAACGAAGGCCTTATCATGGCAGGTCACGACATCTCGGCAGGTGGTTTGCTCACAACCTTGCTCGAAATGTGCTTCGCTAATGTAGAGGGTGGTATCGACGTTTGCTTGGACAAGATGAAGGATACAGACATCGTGAAAGCGTTGTTTGCCGAAAATCCAGGCGTTGTTATCCAAGTATCGGATGCTGACTCGGCTCGCGTGAAGAAGATTCTCGACGATGCTGGCGTAGGCTACATCAAGATTGGTACACCTTGCGAAGAACGCCACATCATGGTGAGCATGAATGGTTACGATTACCAATTTGGTATCGACCACTTGCGCGATGTGTGGTACTCTACTTCGTATCTCATGGACAGAAAGCAAAGCTTCAACGGCAAGGCAAAAGAACGCTTTGAAAACTACAAACAACAACCACTCGACTTGGTATGGGGCAAGGAGTTTACTGGCAAGTTGAGCCAATGGGGATTGAACCCCGAACGCCGCGAAGCAAGTGGCTTGAAGGCGGCCGTTATCCGCGAAAAGGGTACAAACTCGGAACGCGAAATGGCATACAGCTTCTGGCTTGCAGGATTCGACGTGAAGGACGTTACCATGACCGACCTTATCAGCGGACGCGAAACATTGGAGGATGTAAACGTGATTGCTTTCTGCGGTGGATTCTCGAACAGCGACGTACTTGGCTCGGCCAAAGGATGGGCAGGTGCCTTCCTCTACAACCCAAAAGCAAAAGCTGCACTCGACAACTTCTACGCTCGCGAAGATACACTTTCGTTCGGTGTATGTAACGGTTGCCAGTTGATGGTGGAATTAGGCCTCATCAACCCCGAACATCCAGCCGACAAGAAGGCGAAGATGTTACACAACGACTCACACAAGTTCGAAAGCAACTTTGTATCGCTCACTATCCCACAAAACAATAGTGTGATGTTTGGCTCGTTGAGCGGATACAAGATTGGTACTTGGGTGGCTCACGGTGAAGGTAAGTTCAACCTACCATTGCCAGAAGAAGAATACAACATCGTGGCTAAGTTTACTTACGATGGCTATCCTGCTAACCCGAACGGCTCATCGTATAGTGTAGCAGCTATCGCAAGCAAAGATGGACGCCACTTGGCTATCATGCCTCACCCCGAACGTACCATCTTCCCATGGCAATGCGGTTACTATCCACGCAAGAATGACGAAGTGACTCCTTGGATTGAAGCTTTCGTCAACGCTCGCAAGTGGGTAGAAGCAAAGAAAAAAGGAATGTAAATAAGCTTAGCTTTAGATACATAAAATAAATAAGGTGTAGGTTGCATAAACTTTAGCAACTTACACCTTGTTATTTATATAGCAATTTGTGTATCTCAAAAAAATAGCCTACATTTGTCAAACATTTATCCATCAATCATCAATAAAAGAAAATGTTGCGGGAAAGATTACTTATCAACCTATTAGCACTACTCCTATGCATGCAGGGCTACACCATGCATGCACAAACATATGAATATATCGGTGTAGAAAAGGGATTGAGCAATAGACGCGTGGTGGCTATGCAAAAAGGTGATAAGGGATACATGTGGTTCTTGACGCAAAATGGTATTGATAGGTATGACGGAAAAAACTTTAAGCACTATACACTAAAAAGTGGTGGACAAGAAGAAAACTCGTTATGGAACCTTAACTGGTTATACACCGACACAAAAGGCGGAGTATGGGAAATAGGTAAACGAGGAAAGGTGTTTAAGTACGATGCATGGAAGGATGAATTTATCTTGGCCTACTCCTTGCCGCAAACAGAACGCAATACATCGAGCAGTATCGTGTCGTATGGATTCATGGATGGAAAGGATGTGGTGTGGCTTTGCACAAGAAAAGGGTTTTACCTCTACAACACCTCGACCGGAGAAAGCAAACGCTTGCCGCATAACATTGGCGAAAGCATTACCAAAATGGTGCAGATAGACGAAACACGCTTCTGTGCCGGTACTGAAAAGGGTATCTATTTCCTTGAAAACAGCGGAGATAAGCTGATACACAAACCGCTATTGCCCGAAGGCGACTCTACGCTACACGTAAACGATATATACTATCATAAGCCAAGCGGAAAGATTGTTGTAGGTACCTTGCAACAAGGGGTTTATGTATACAACCCGGCCACAAGCCAACTATCGGCCACCGGCCACGAGCTGAAGGATATTACCATTAACTGCATTCGATACTACGACGAGCAGCATGTGCTGATAGGTACCGATGGTGGAGGCGTGTACAAAATGGATACGCAAAACGGCAACGCCGAGGCCTATATTGTGGCCGACTATACAAGGCGCAACGACATGAACGGTAACAACATTGGCGACATCTTCATAGACGAAGAGAAGCGTATATGGATGGCCAACTATCCGTTTGGCGT
>JAGBWA010000004.1 GCA_017630035.1 Bacteroides sp. | reverse complement strand
GCCCCTTGCAATACGGCAAGGGGCTTGTTGGTATTAATCTTTAGTTGTTGTCTGCCTCTTAGAAGCTAAGGCCAAACACGAAGAAGGTGTCTTCGGTGGCAGGGTTGCAAGCAAGCTTGGCAAAGATTGGCAACGAGAAGTTTTCTGTAATCTCAATCTCCTTTTCGGCCATCACGCTGATTTCTTGTACAGAGAAGCCGTTAGCACCATAGTAATCGTTTGCCCATGGTGTAGCACCAATCTCGGCTGTCCAGTCGATGCCGCCCAACGAGAAGGGGGCTGTGAGCGATACGTACGATGAATAGGCGCGTTTGCCATCGGCATTCACACCATCGGCACCAGCAATGTTGGTGTACCAATTGATGGCCAACACGTCGAAGTCATAGCCAATTTGTGCTTCGAGCACGTGGTCGGTGTCGTGTGCAGCAAAGTGAAGGAAACCGGTGCCATAATCTACCCAGATGTCGGTGAGCGAAAGGCTGAAACCGCCGTTGCTATAGGCCAACGTAAAGTCGATTTCTTTGTCGTCGGTGCTTTCTACACCTACATTTCCCCATGCTGAGAGCGAGAAGCCTTTGTAGTCGATACCTACATAGGGTTGTACACTGAAGCCGCCAAGTTTTTGGCCACGCCATACATAGCTGCTCACTACATCGGTGCCTACCGATGTTTCTACTTCGTCTTGTGCTTTGATTGTGGTGAAGGGGATAAGCGTTAGGATAACCAACGCCAACACACTAAGTTTCATGTTGTTTTTTCTCATTTCTTGTTTTTACAGAATTAAAAATTAAACAATAAAAAAATAACACTACAATAGCTGTTTGCTATAAATCGGGCGCAAATATACGGCAAAAAATTACTTATACAATACTTTTTATGGCAAAATGTTGTTTTGCGTTGAAAAATATGGCGTTTTGTCTAAAAGGTAATAAAAAACCTCCCTTTTTGGGGGAGGTTAGTGTGTGGTCTTCTTTATTTAATCTCGATGACCTGTTTTTTGCAATCCTTGTCGCAAGGTGCCATTTTGGGCAATTTAATCTTTAGGATACCATTTTTCACCTTGGCTTCGATGTGTTCTTTGTCCACATTGTCGGGAAGAATCATGGTTTGCTCGAACTTGCTATACGAAAATTCGCGACGCAAAAAGCGGCCCTCTTTCTTCTTTTCCTTGGCCTCCTTGTGCTCTTCGGGGTTTTCGCACTTGCCATCGTCGCAGCAACATTCGCTCTTCTTTTCCATGCGAATAACGAGGTTGTTGTACTCATCGACATGCACGTCGAAGTCGTCCTTGCACATGCCAGGGGCGGCTATGGCAATTTTGTAGGCCTCGTCTGTTTCGAATACGTTGATGGCTGGTGTTTGGTGGCTTGTTGATTCAAGCCATTTGGTGTCGAAAAAATCGTTGAAGATGCTCGGCAACCAATTCTGATTTCGTTTCATTGGCATCATAATTATGCTCTCCTTTCAGTTTAGTTAAACAATAGTTTGAACGTCTGTTCGGAGAGTATAACGATGATGGGTGTGCTTTGTTCGCACGATAAATTAAATTAACTTGAATCGCATGCGCCAGCGTTGCGCTTCTGCGTCGTAGTCGTGACTGATGATTTTGAAGGTACCAATTTCGGAGGTGTTGGCTACGTGCAGGCCGATGCAGAGGCATTCGTCGTAATCGCCCACTTTTACTATGCGCACGGTTTCTGAGGCGTCGTCGGGTAGGCGTTCAAAGTCGAAGCGTCCCATGGCTTCGGCTTGGCTGATGTACTCCATGCTGACGGGCAGGTGGCTGGCGATGACTTCGTTTACGGCCTCCTCCAATTGAGCCACTTGCTCGGTGGTAGGTGCTTGTGACAGACGATAGTCGAGCTTCGACTTTTTTCGTTCGATGTGGGCAGATACTGATCGGCCACAATCGAACAAGCGTATCATGGTTTGGTTGATGATATGCTCGCAAGTGTGCATGGGTGGATACTCTTGCTTGTTGTGTTCGTTAAGTTCCATAATTATATTGTTTATTTGCTTCCATAATTTACAAAGATATTAATTTTTTTTTGAATGTCATGGGATTATTTAGAGAAATCGACACAAACCGGAGAACAGCAATATACATTCGAATATCAACCTCTCATCAACAGTATTACCAAGGTGGAAAAATACTGATATATTGATTTTTACAATCGGATTATATATCTTTGCATCCATAAATCGGAATTTAATAGATATGGAATTACAAACCCAAAGATTGTTGCTGAGACCTTGGCAAGAGGATGATGCTGACGAACTATACAAGTATGCCAAAGACCTACAAGTGGGGCCAGCTGCAGGATGGCCAGTACATACAAGCGTTGAGAATAGCAGAGAAATAATCCGCACAGTTCTCTCCGCAGTAGAGACTTACGCTGTGGTATTGAAGCAAACATGCAAACCTGTTGGCAGCATCGGATTGATGATAGGCAGGCAAAGTAATATTGGACTACCCGACAATGAATGCGAGGTGGGCTACTGGATTGGCGTGCCCTATTGGGGACAGGGGCTGATACCCGAGGCTGTTCGTGAGTTGCAACATCGAGCTTTTGAGGTCCTGGGAATGCAGAAAATGTGGGCTGGTTACTTCGATGGCAACGAGAAGTCAAAACGTGTGCAAGAAAAATGCGGTTTTAAGTATATGTTCACGAAATGCAATGTGTCATCACAATTGGTTGGTGAGTTGCGGACGGAACACATTACTTGCCTAACAAAGATGGAATGGTTAACAAGTAAGTAAATTTGAATTTTATGGTAACTTGTTTTGATGTATGTGAGATTCTTGAAATGCTGTCTGAAGCATCTGTAAAGGTGTTTCTGGACGGCGGTTGGGGTGTCGATGCACTTATAGGCAGGGAAACAAGAACACATAACGACATCGATCTGTTC
>JAGBWA010000032.1 GCA_017630035.1 Bacteroides sp. | reverse complement strand
GTTTGTCGTCCAACTCATACTCCTTGGCCATGCGTTCGGTCATTCTCTCGGCCATCATTTCCGGGTTGTGTTGTTGGTTACTGCGTGTTCCTCTCTCTCCTCTTGTTTGTGCCATTGATACTCCGCAAAGTGCGAAAACTGCAATCATTGTAAGTGTAATCTTTTTCATTTTGTTTTAGTTTTAAATGTTCTACAATCAAAAAAATATATCTTTAAATACCTATTGTTCAATCTCCTTACACCTCTATGACTAACTCGATGCGGAATGGTTTATTTGTTAAATGTGGATTTTAACATTTTTAAAAATGATAGCGCGATTTTAAACATTTATTGGGATTATTCGTTTAAAAACGTAGGAATTTATATACCTTTGTGGTAAAATTGAGTGAATATGAAGTCGATAAAAGAATTATATCGTATAGGAACTGGTCCGTCGAGCAGTCACACGATGGGACCACGCAAGGCTGCAGAGATTTTCTTGGGCCGTCATCCGGAGGCAAATGCCTTTAAAGTGACATTGTATGGTAGCTTGGCCGCAACCGGCAAGGGACACATGACCGATGTGGCTATTACGGAAACCTTGCAACCGCATGCATCGCTAACCATTGTTTGGGAACCCAAGATTTTCTTGCCTTTCCATCCCAATGGCATGATGTTCCAGTCGTTGAATGAGGCTGGCGAAGTGACCGATACCTGGACAGTGTTCAGCGTGGGTGGTGGCGCGTTGGCCGAAGAAACTGATAACGTGGATTCTATCAATACCCCCGAAGTGTATGATATGAACCGCATGACAGACATTTTGAATTGGTGTGAACATACCGGCAAGAACTATTGGGAGTATGTGCTACAATGCGAAGATAGCGATATTTGGGACTATCTGAACGAGGTATGGAAAACGATGAAGGCATCGGTAGAGCGTGGTTTGGATGCCGAAGGCGTGCTGCCTGGTCCGTTGAATCTGCGCAGAAAGGCATCGGCCTATTACATCAAGGCAAGCGGCTATAAAGCTTCGTTGCAAAGCAGAGGTTTGGTGTTTTCGTATGCCCTGGCGGTGAGCGAAGAGAATGCTTCGGGAGGCGTCATCGTAACGGCTCCAACGTGTGGCTCGTGTGGCGTTGTGCCGGCTGTGCTCTATCACTTGGCCAAGACGCGCGAGTTTAGCGATATCCGTATTCTGCGTGCACTTGCTACGGCTGGTCTTATTGGCAATGTGGTGAAGCACAATGCTTCTATTTCGGGTGCAGAGGCCGGTTGCCAAGCCGAGGTTGGTGTGGCTTGCTCCATGGCATCGGCTGCGGCAAACCAACTATTCGGTGGAAGTCCCGCTCAGATTGAGTATGCTGCCGAAATGGGATTGGAGCACCATCTGAGTATGACATGCGACCCCGTGTGTGGCTTGGTGCAGATTCCTTGTATCGAGCGAAATGCGTATGCAGCGGCTCGTGCATTGGATGCTAACCTCTATTCGTCGTTCACGGATGGTATTCACCGTGTGTCGTTCGACCGCGTAGTGGAGGTGATGAAGGAGACGGGCAATGACCTACCCTCTTTGTATAAGGAAACAAGTGAGGGCGGTTTAGCGAAGGATTACAAGCAAATGTGATATGCTCGCTATAACTAGAATGTTCTAACTATAATATATAAGTATAATGGGCGGTAAATTTACCGCCCATTTCTTTTTAATCATCCATTCCAATTACTTTCCCGTGCTTATTGAATTTGATTGAGACATCGTTGCTCAGTTCAATTTTGGTGCGTGTACCTTCGCGTTTCACCTCCGTTACGCGTTCGTTGGGGAAGTTGCTCTTCACATATTGCTTGGCAAATGCAGGTAGCAAACCTTCGGGAACAGAGCGTCGTCCACAATCCACCTTTTCCCAGTTGCCTTTTCCGTCGAACTTCAGTTCGATGTCGTTGGATAGCTTTACCTCGTATTTGGTGGAAAAGATATCCTTTTCTATCTTTATCAGCTCAATTTTGTTGTTGGGGAAATAGTTTTTAATGAATTGTTGCGACTCTTGTGGCAATTTCTTCACGTCCATGGTCACCACATTGCCGGCAATGGCCATCTGCAGTGCTGCGACAGCCACGATAAATACGGATAATACTCTTTTCATAATGCTCTATTTATAGTGTAAAACGCACTATAAACAACGATTATGGAAAGAATGTTTGTGGCTGATTTACGAATTTTCGCCTTCTTCAGCGGATGTTACCTCCATCATCTCCTCTTCGAGCGATATAGAGAGGTTGCCATTGGCGCTAACTACGATGCGGATGGGCTGGTATAGGTCCGATTCTGGATGTCCCACACTTGCGGCAAAGCAGATGCCTTGTTCGTTGGCTTCGTTGAACACAATGCCTTCCAGTATGGCTTGTTTGGCAAAATTGGCATCGACCAAGTGCAGAAAATCTTTCTTTGTAAAGGTGCGCGACACGAGTTGTTTCCCCTCGCACGATAGCTTTAGCGCAATGCTATTGTCGTAGAATTGTTGTTGCTCGTCGTTCGTTACCATGGGTAGCGACTCGTCTGCTCGTCTCACGATGTGCGATTGGTATTGCTTGCCTTTGTATGTAAAGGACTCTTTCACTTCCGATGTCTGCATGCGTTGTGGCTCGTTGTTCACGGCTTCGGTGGTGTTTGTAGCCATTCTTGTTTCTTGCGACTGATTGTTCGATGACGATGGGCCACAAGCGGTGAGCATTAACGATGATGCTATAATAATAAAGATGTAGCTTTTCATGCTGAAATAAAGTTTTTTCTTTTCTAAAAGCAAAAGTAGCGATAAATGGCGAAATAACCGCATGTTTTTAATAAAAAAAATAGGCACAAGGTAAAAACCTCGTGCCTATACTGTTGTTCCACTAAGAATGGAATGGATTAGAAACCACCACCATTACGCATTTCTTCTTGTTGCTTTTGATACTTTTCGTATTGCTCAGGAGTCAAAATTTCTTTGAACTTCTTGTCGCGAGCTTCAGACAACTTTTGCATCTTAGCCATGAAAGCTTGACGTTCTTCGTCACCCATTTCCATAAAGTTCATTGGGCTTGAGAACATTTCCTTAGAGAATTCTTTGTTCACTTCCGAAACCTTAGCTTCTTGGTCTTTGTTCAAGTCGTATTGACTTACCATGTGCTCAGTCATGAACTTAGCCATTTCCTTAGGATCCATTTGCATAGGACCTTGAGCCATTGCTACGCCTGCGTAAGCAAATACAGCAACAATTAAAACTAATAATTTCTTCATTGTTTTTTGTTTTTAATAGTTATACATAAAGTTAGTTAACAAGGTTTCTAAATCTGTCAACACCTATTTGACGAATAGGTGCGTAAAAGGTTTATTAACAAATGTAATTTTTAACATTTTTAAAGGATTAAGCCTTATGTATTGACTTTATCCACTACAAAGATATATAATTTTTCGATTAAATACTATCAATGAGAAAGATTTTTTTTAATTTTTGCGACATTTTATTCTAAAAATAGAAAAAGTATTACTACTTTTGTCGCTCATTACAACGAAAACAATATAAAATTATGAGTAATAAACAAAAAAGATATTTATTGCCCGAGGACGAAATTCCTCGCTATTGGTATAATATTCAGGCGGATATGGTGAACAAACCTATGCAGCCATTGAACCCTGAAACGAAGGAACCTTTGAAGCCAGAAGACCTCTATCCTATCCTTTCGAAGGCGGTATCTCACCAAGAATTGGATATGGAGAATGCTTGGATAGAGATTCCCGAAGAGGTGCGCGAGATGTATAAGTACTATCGTAGCACTCCGTTGGTGCGTGCTTATGGCCTTGAAAAGGCTTTGGGAACGCCTGCACACATTTATTTCAAGAACGAGAGTGTGAGCCCAATGGGTAGCCACAAATTGAATTCGGCCATTCCGCAAGCCTATTATTGCAAACAAGAGGGTGTGACGAATGTTACTACCGAGACGGGTGCCGGACAGTGGGGTGCATCGTTGTCGTATGCCGCACGCTTGTTTGGCTTGGAAGCTGCCGTGTATCAAGTAAAGGTGAGCTACGAGCAAAAGCCCTATCGTCGCAGCATTATGCAGACCTATGGCGCGCAAGTAACCCCCTCGCCTTCTATGTCAACCCGTGCCGGTAAAGATGTGCTCACAGCTCATCCCAACCACCAAGGTTCGTTGGGTACAGCCATTTCGGAGGCTATCGAGTTGGCCAAGACAACGCCTAATTGTAAGTACACCCTTGGTTCGGTGTTGAGCCACGTTACGTTGCATCAAACCGTCATTGGCCAGGAGGCTGAAAAGCAAATGGAGATGGCTGGCGAATATCCCGACATGGTGATTGCTTGCTTTGGTGGCGGTTCAAACTTTGGTGGCATTGCCTTCCCCTTTATGCGTCACAACATCTTGGAAGGAAAGAAAACACGCTTCATTGCTGCCGAACCGGCTTCGTGTCCGAAGTTGACACGCGGTAAGTTCCAATACGACTATGCCGACGAAGCTGGCTACACACCCATGTTGCCTATGTACACCTTGGGTCATAAATTTGCTCCTGCCAATATCCATGCCGGTGGTTTGCGCTATCATGGTGCCGGAGTCATTGTGTCGCAGCTGCTTAAGGATGGCTTGATGGAAGCTGTTGATATCAACCAATTAGAGTCGTTCGATGCCGGTGTGTTGTTTGCACAAGCCGAGGGTATTATCCCTGCTCCCGAATCGTGTCACGCCATTGCAGCTACCGTTCGCGAAGCATTGAAGTGCAAGGAAACGGGCGAAGAAAAGGTGATTCTGTTCTGCTTGTCGGGGCATGGCTTGATAGACATGGCTTCGTACGATAAGTATCTTGCAGGCGACTTGGTGAACTACCAGCTCTCTGACGAGGACATCCAGAAGAATCTGTAATCTCGGTCTGCACCGAACACACTTATTTACCAGAACTTATTATGGTGGGCATCATATTCAAAGCCCACCATTTTCATTTTCTCCAATATCTCCTCCTG
>JAGBWA010000031.1 GCA_017630035.1 Bacteroides sp. | reverse complement strand
TGCAAGGCGATGTTGATGCGGCTGAAGAACTCTTCAAACAAGCAAAAGATAAGGGCATTGCCGAAGCTGATGCAAATTTAGAAGAGGTAGCCAAGAAGCGTAAGGACATTCAAGTATTTGGCAAATAACAGAATTACATTAATACAAAATTAAACTCACAATAATTGTATGCATCAATCACTCAGTGCGTACAAAAGTGAGCAAAGCGGAATCGATCGATTCCGCTTATTTATTTAAGATTTTAGAAAACACAACTTCATGTGTAAATCATTCAAAAAACGAATATAAGACAAGGTCAACGAATGAAATTCCACCTACAAAGGAGTAATTAGCGGTTTTTATAAAAACACCAATGCATTTTAAACAATTTGCCAATCAAACAATTAATATTAAATACGTTACTTTGTAATGCTATAATAGACACAAAAGAGATAAACAATCTATAATCTATGAATAATTTTAAAAACATATTGGAACGCGAAAGCAAAGGTAGCAATAGGATATACCTTTATCGCGAAGGCAATTATTGGACAGGATATGAACAATCGGCCCATAAGTTGAGGAAAATGATTAAAGGGTTACAACCCAAATGTCACTCAATCAACAACGCCATTTGGTTGACACGCGTAGAAATTCCTTTTGATTCTCTGCCCAAAGAACATATCATTATTAATAGTAAAGACGAATGTATTCTTGATGCTTCGTTCTTAGCTTAAAAAAATGAGGTTTTGAATTATAGATTATGAATTAAAACTTAACTTTGCACGCAGAACTAATTCATTATCATTTATGATTCAAAAAACATTATTGTTCATATTTACAGGATTGCTCATTGCTTGCAGTGGCAATAGTCAAGTACAAAACAAACCGCAAGCTAAGACTACTGAGAATCGCACTTTCCAACTTCCCGAAGTTCCTACAATGTTGCAAACGGTAGAAGAACGACTTAACTATGTAGTGGAACATTATTGGGATAACTTCGATTTCCAAGACACTACCTATATTCACTTGCCTGAAGTAACAGAACAAGCCATAGCCAATTATGTAGATTTATTAGGTCGCACCACTTCGGATATAGCCTCATCGGCGCTACAAAACACGCTGAAAAGCGCTATGAAGGAACCAAAAATGCTGAAATATCTAAATAGTCAGCTCCGTCGATACATGACTGACCCCAATTCTCCTATCCGCAACGAAGAGTTGTACGAACCAGCAGCGCAATTTCTTTCAACAGCAACAAGTATAGATGAGACGATACGCATAAAGGCCACTCGTGACCTAAAACTTATTAAATTAAATCGAAGAGGAAGCATTGCAAACAATTTCAGCTATCGATTGCCTGATGGAAAGGTTCAAGCGTTACATCAAGTATCAAGCCCCATGACCTTATTGCTTTTCTTTGATCCCGATTGTCACACTTGTAGTGAGGTTATTGAAGAATTGAAAGCATCTCCCATTTTAAATCAAGCCAATTTGCAAATTGTAGCTATTTACCCAGAAGGTGACGCAGACATTTGGCGAAACATCCTCCCAAAATTGCCTCAAAACTGGATAAACGGACACGATTATACACTTAGCGTACTAAATCATGAGTTGTACAATTTGAATGCCATGCCCACTCTCTACTTGCTTGATGCTGACAAACGAGTGCTTATTAAGGATGGAACAGTACGCGAAATAGAATATTATTTGCAAGAAAATTAAAAAAATACCCGTTAATGCTTGCTAAGTAAAAGATAATGTTTACCTTTGCAGCCCCGATTGGGATTTTATAAACATTTTAATTAAAACATTTATGTATTTAGACGCTGCTAAAAAGCAAGAAATCTTCGGCAACTACGGAAAGTCTAACACTGATACTGGTTCAGCAGAGAGCCAGATTGCTTTGTTTTCATACCGTATTGCTCATCTGACTGAGCACCTTAAGCTCAACAGAAAGGATTATAGTACTGAAAGAGCTTTGACAATGTTGGTAGGTAAGCGTCGTGCTTTGCTCAACTACTTGAAGGAGCGCGACATTGAACGCTATCGTGCAATTGTTAAGAAGCTTGGCTTGCGTAAGTAATCTTACTGCGGCAAACTTATTAGGAAAAGGAATCTCGCACGAGATTCCTTTTTTTGTTTTCATGCGTTTAAAAATTACAAAAACACTATTAAAAGCAACACACAGATAACAATTCTTTAACCAAAGATTGCAGAAAAAATAAAAAAGTTCTATTTTTGCGCCCTATAAGTAACAAACTGAAAACAAAACAACCAATTATAGATAAATTAGTATGGATACAAGTAAAATTGTAGGAGAAAAGATTAAGTCGCTTCGCGAAAGCCAATCCATCAGCATGGAAGAGTTGGCCGAGCGTTCAGGATTAGCCATTGAACAAGTGGAACGTATAGAAAGCAACATTGATTTACCTTCGTTGGCACCACTTATCAAGATAGCACGTGTATTGGGCGTACGCTTAGGTACTTTCCTCGATGACCAAGTAGAAAATGGTCCGGTTGTTTGTCGACAAGCAGGTAGTTCTGACAACAGCATCAGTTTCTCAAACAATGCCATCCAAAGCCGTAAGCACATGGAATACCATGCATTGGCAGGTCCTAAGAGCGACCGTCACATGGAGCCGTTCATTATTAATATCAATGCTATGAACGATGCAGACTTTGTGCTTTCATCACACGAAGGAGAAGAGTTTATTTATGTCATGGAAGGAACCATGGAAATCAGCTATGGCCAAAGTTCGTACTTACTGAACGAAGGTGATAGTATCTACTACGATTCAATCGTTCCTCACCACGTACACGCTTACCAAGGACAAGAAGCTAAGATTCTTGCTGTTGTATATACCCCAATCTAATATGACGCTTTCTGAAAGAACATTAGGAGATTGGCTTGAACATTGGGCCGAAACTACTCCAGACAAAGAATACATTGTCTATTCCGATCGCAACTTGCGCTTCACTTGGAAGCAATTCAACGAGCGTGTCGATGACATGGCCAAGGGATTGATGGCCATTGGTGTAGAGAAAGGGACACACGTAGGCCTTTGGGCTGCCAATGTGCCCGATTGGCTCACTATCCTCTATGCTTGTGCCAAGGTAGGTGCAGTAGCAGTAACCGTAAACACCAACTACAAGCAATCGGAATTAGAATATTTGTGCGAAAACTCGGATATGCACACCTTGTGCATCGTAAATGGTGAAAAGGATAGCGACTTTGTGCAAATGACTTACACCATGTTGCCCGAACTACGTACTTGCCAACGCGGACATTTAAAGAGCGAACGATTCCCACGCATGAAAAATGTGGTCTATATCGGACAAGAGAAGTTCCGCGGCATGTACAACACCCCCGAGCTATTACTCTTAGGCAAGAATATCGCCAACGACCGCTTATTAGAAGCAAAGAGCCAAGTAAGTTGCCACGATGTAGTGAATATGCAATACACTTCGGGTACAACTGGTTTTCCAAAAGGTGTTATGCTTACCCACTACAACATTGCCAACAATGGTTTCTTGACAGGCGAACACATGAAGTTCACACAAGATGATAAACTCTGTGTTTGTGTTCCTTTATTCCACTGTTTCGGTGTGGTATTGGCTACTATGAATTGTTTGACACATGGTTGCACCGAAGTAATGGTAGAGCGATTCAACCCATTGGTAGTACTCGCTTCCATCCATAAAGAGCGTTGTACTTCCTTGTATGGCGTGCCCACCATGTTCATTGCTGAGTTGAATCATCCCATGTTCGATATGTTCGATATGTCGAGCCTACGTGTAGGCATCATGGCAGGTGCCCTCTGCCCTGTCGAGTTGATGCGCCAGGTAGAAGAGAAGATGTACATGAAAGTAACCAGTGTTTATGGTTTGACAGAAGCATCACCTGGTATGACCCACACACGTGTGGACGACCCCTTCGAAGTACGTTGCACCACCGTAGGCCGTGACTTTGAGTTTACCGAAGTAAAAGTTCTCGATCCGGAAACAGGAGAAGAATGTCCCGTAGGCGTACAAGGTGAAATGTGTAACCGTGGTTACAACACCATGAAAGGTTACTATAAGAATCCACAAGCCACAGCCGAAGTTATCGATGAAAATGGATTCCTCCACTCAGGCGATTTGGGCGTGAAGGACGAAAATGGCAATTACCGCATCACAGGTCGCATCAAGGATATGATTATCCGCGGTGGTGAAAATATCTATCCACGCGAAATTGAAGAGTTCCTCTATCAATTAGAAGGTGTGAAGGACGTACAAGTCGCCGGTATTCCATCAAAGAAATATGGTGAAGCCGTAGGAGCTTTCATCATCTTACACGAAGGTGTAAAGATGGACGAGATAGATGTACGCGAATTCTGCATGGGCAAGATTGCTCGCTACAAGATACCTAAATACATCTTCTTTGTGAAGGAATTCCCTATGACAGGTAGCGGAAAGATCCAGAAATTCAAATTGAAAGATTTAGGTGTAAAACTATGCGAAGAGCAAGGCATCACCATTATCTAATAGCATAAAAAAAGCGTGCACTTGCACGCTTTTTTTATTGCCTTATTATTCAACTACTACCGCTGTACCCGAAGCAGTTACCATCAGCATACTGCCGTTACTGCCCACGGTCTCATAATCCAAATCCACACCAATCACTGCATTTCCACCCATGGCCATAGCTTGTTGTTGCATCTCTTTCAGAGCAGTGTCCTTCGCTTGACGCAACACCTCTTCGTAAGATCCACTACGGCCACCTACGATATCGCGAATACCGGCAAAGAAATCACGAAACACATTTGCACCAATAATCGTTTCGCCCGAAACGATACCTAAATAGCGAATAATACGCTTGTCTTGAAGCGATGAAGTTGTTGTTACTAACATATTCTTTTCTGTTTTTAAGTTATTTGCTATGTATTAGACGTAACAAATATACGAAAAGTTGCAATGATGAACATTGTTTTATTTGAACCAACCAACATAATTGTTTGTTAAAGGTGAGAAACTTAATAAACCTCATTATGGCTGAAAAGATTATAACCCACGAGAATGGAGCACCCGTTGAAAACAACACCAATTCGCTCACTGCCGGACAACGTGGTCCGATATTATTAGAAGATACTTGGCTCATTGAAAAATTGGCACACTTCGACCGTGAAGTTATACCGGAACGACGAATGCATGCCAAAGGTAGTGGTGCCTTCGGACACTTTACTGTGACACACGACGTTACACAATACACCAGTGCCAAACTGTTTTCCGAAATAGGTAAGCAAACAGAAGTGTTTGTACGTTTCTCTACTGTTGCGGGAGAAAGAGGTGCTGCCGATGCCGAACGGGATATTCGTGGATTTGCCGTAAGGTTCTACACCGAAGAAGGTAACTGGGATTTGGTAGGCAATAACACACCGGTATTCTTCATCCGCGACCCACTCCAATTTCCCGATTTGAACCACGCTGTGAAACGCGACCCACAAACTAATCTGCGCTCGCCACAAACCAATTGGGATTTCTGGACCATGTTGCCCGAGGCGCTTCATCAGGTCACTATCGTCATGTCCGACCGTGGCATACCCGCCAGTTATCGCCACATGCATGGCTTTGGTTCGCACACCTATAGCCTCATCAATAAGGAAGGAAAACGAGTATGGGTAAAGTATCATTGGCGCACACAACAAGGTATCAAGAACCTTAGCAACGAAGAGGCCGCAGCTATCATAGCACACGACCGCGAAAGTCATCAACGCGACCTATTCGATGCTATTGAAAGAGGCGACTATCCACGTTGGACACTCTGTTTTCAAATTATGACCGAGGAGCAAGCTGCCAACTACAAAGAGAATCCATTCGATATTACCAAGGTGTGGAGTCATAAGGAATTTCCATTGATGGAAGTTGGGGTATTGGAGTTGAATCGCAACCCGGAAAACTACTTTGCAGATGTAGAGCAGGCTGCCTTTAACCCCACACACATTGTACCCGGAGTGGGATTATCGCCCGATAAACTGCTTCAAGGACGACTCTTCTCTTATGGCGATGCTCAACGCTATCGTCTTGGTGTGAACCACGACCAGATACCCGTGAACCGCCCACGATGCCCTATGCATAGTTATCACCGCGACGGCCAAATGCGTGTAGATGGTAATAATGGGGCCACCAAAGGATATTCGCCCAATAGTATTGGCGAATGGAAAACCGGTTCGGCTACCTATCCAGCATCGCCTACCGATGGTGCCTCCATGCGCTACAACCCCTACGAAGATTGCACAGACAACTGCTTCTACCAACCTGGCAACCTCTACCGACTGATGACCGAAAAGAAACGTCGCCTATTAATAGAAAACACCGCCACCGACATGATGCCGGTGACGAAGAATATCAAATTGCGCCATGCTGCCCATTGCTATCTGGCAGATGAAGAGTATGGCAGACTAATGTCCGAAGCCTTGTTACTCGACTTAGAGGAGGTGAAACGATTGGCCTCGCTCAGCGAAGAAGAACGATTGCTGGCAACAAGAAAATCGTAAGCTTTATTCGGGATACTTCATATTAGCATCTGTCATCTGCAAGAGTACCTCTTCCAAATACTTTTTTGCTTCCCAACGAGCCATGGGGAGGTCTTGCAACAGGTAGTTACCGCAATCTTTGGCGGTGGCACCGGGAATTTCGCCCTCGTATGTAGCGATAAAGCGGAAGGTCTCTTGCATCAATGGCAGGATGTCTTGCGGAGTCAAGTCTCCTTTCATCAACAAGTAGTTGCCGGTGAGGCATCCCATAGGTCCCCAATAAATAATTTTATCTTTCCAAGAGGGTTCGTTGCGCAAATAAGTTGCGGCCAAGTGTTCAATGGTGTGCAAAGCGCCTTGCCCTAAAGCCGGTTCGCGATTGGGCTCTTTCATGCGAACATCGAAAGTGGTGATAACGCCACCATTTAGTTCGTCCTTGCGCGACACAAAGATGCCACGTACTAAACGGATATGGTCGATGGTAAAACTGGGTATCTTTTTCATATGCGATATGTGTTATTTAATTGTTGATAGGAATGCCCACGTTGTTTTGAACGAACGTTCGGCCATCGTACCCCAAAAGTCGAGGTATTGATTAAAGTTCTCTTCGTTAGCCCCCGGTGTATCGCTAATGATACGGAAGCTGAGGAAGTTAACGCCATAAAGATAGCATGTCTGGGCAATGGCTGCCGACTCCATGTCGCAAGCCAACCCGTCGGGGAAGTGTGCTTTAATAGCGGCAAGTTGTTGCTTATCCTCAATGAATTGATCGCCAGTGCAGATAAGGCCTCCGTGGATGCGACTTTCCAAACCAGCTTCATTCAGTGACAAAGCGTGTTGCAACAGGGGTGCATAACCTTCAAAGAAAAGCGGCAATCCTTGTACCTGGCCATACTCGTTGCCCATGCTACACCATACATCGTGATGCACTACTCTGCTGCTCACCACTACATCGGTCACTTGCAAGCAGTTGTCTATACCACCGGCTACTCCGGTACTAATGATGCAATCGGGACGATAGCGACGAATCAGTTCGGCCGTACCTACGGCAGCATTTACCTTTCCGATGCCGCATTGCGTCAACACCACTTGATTGCCCGCTAATGTACCTTCCACATAGCAGAAACGTCCGTCTGTTACTTCTCGTTTGTCTTGCAAGCGGTCGGCCAACTGGCGATGCTCGCTATCCATTGCACTGATAATTCCTAATTTCATATCACTTCATTTCAATCATTATAAACCACTTTCTCCACTCCTTGCAAGTCGGCACCCGAAGGCGATTGGAATACGCGGAGGTCAAATTCTGATATAATAGCTAATAGGTGGTCGAACACGTCGCCTTGCAAGTCTTCGGTAGGTACCCAACGGGTATCGGCCGAGAAGAAGTAAAGCTCCATCGGGATGCCGCGGTCGGTAGGTTGCAACTGACGCACCATGAGTGTCATATCTTGATTCACGCGAGGCATGTTTCTCAGATAGGCCGTTAGGTAAGCACGAAATACACCAAGATTGGTTTGTCGGCGACCATTCACCAAAATGCTATTGTCTATGCCGTTTTCGTCGTTATACTTGCTTATCACTCGCTCGGTTTCCTCGATATAATCTTTCAGTAGCTGAATTTTGCGGTACTTCTCTAGCATCTCCGGTGTGCAGAAACGAACGCTGGTCATGTCGATATTGATGCTTCGCTTGATGCGTCGGCCACCACTTTCGCTCATTCCTCGCCAGTTTTGGAAAGAATCGCTCACCAACAGATAGGGTGGAATGGTGACGATGGTTTTATCCCAATTTTGCACTTTGACGGTATTCAGTGTGACTTCCACTACCGTACCATCGGCACCGCATTTAGGTACGGAAATCCAATCGCCCACCTTCAGCATATCGTTAGCCGAAAGTTGAACACCAGACACCACACCCATAATGGAATCCTTGAACACCAACATCAGGATAGCAGCCGAAGCGCTCAATCCAGCTAAGAGCGAAAGGGGTTGCTTATCAAAAAGTATGGCAATGACCAAGATAACACCTACAAACCAAAGAATCACCTGGCCGGTTTGCAACAATCCCTTCAACGGGCGATTGCGCAAATGCTCTTTCTCGCTATAAACAGCATAGATGGCCTTCATCAACGCATTAGTCAATTGCAACAAGGCTATCAAGGCATAGATATCACACAAATGTTTTGCAAGCGTCAGCCAACCATCCGAAACCTTGGTAAGTACTTCCTGCACAAGGTTGGTAAGAATCAATGGAGGCAACAAATTGCTGAAACGCATCAATACATCATCGCAAAAGATGATGTCGTCCCACGTAGCCTTTGTCTTTCTTATTAAAGGGGCCACTACCATTAGCAACACTTTCGTGCAAACAAAGCGTGCAACAAAAGCCAAGAGTAGCACCAAAACGAGGCCAACATATTGGTCAATCCTATCGACCCATACGGCCGACATGCCCAACATCTCTAACCATCTATCTATGTGTGTCAATATTTCCATATCATCTGTTATTTACGCCACAAAAATACAAAAACTATATAACATTTCAACAATCGCTATTTCTTTTCTGTTCACGAACAATTTTATTTCCAACTACCGAAAAGAAATCGGTAGGCAGACGCAATAAAACCATTATCTGACTAATAAAAATTGAAACCGCACTGTTGTTTCATGAAACAGCATCGTGGTTTCATGAAACAGCATCGTTGTTTTATAAAACCACAGCGCTGTTTTAACTTTATTCAGTCACTAAATATTTTCTTTCCAACAGATGCGATATTCTTCACGAACGATGAACAGGTAATTTGCAAGCAATTAAAGAAGATTTGCAACTCGTTTGCAGTAAGTTCGTAAATAAATGCCTACCTTTGCGCTTTAATATATAAGGTATGATAAAGAAGATTTTTCCCGACTTGATAGCGATAGCACTATTTGCCGTGCTTTCATTTGCCTATTTCTTCCCTGCTGACCTTGATGGTCGCATTTTGTTTCAACATGACAGTTCGGCCGGAGTGGGTGCCGGACAAGAGGCTACGGAGTATTACGAAGCAACCGGTGAACGCACGCGTTGGACAAACTCATTGTTTGGCGGCATGCCTACCTACCAAATAGCGCCATCGTACGACACTACCCAACCGCTGAATTGGATAGAGAAAGCCTATCGCCTATTCTTACCGGAATATGTGCAACTGACGTTTATCTTGATGTTGGGTTTCTACATACTGATGCGCGCCTTTGGCATGTCAGCATGGCTATCGGCCTTAGGAGGTATTATCTGGGCGTTCTCGTCCTACTTCTTCATCCTTATCTCTGCCGGACACATTTGGAAATTCATCACCCTTGCCTATATACCGCCCACAATAGCAGGTATGGTATTGGTGTATCGCGGCAAGTGGCTATGGGGTAGTGTATTAACCGCCTTGTTTGTTGCACTACAGATAAAATCAAACCATGTGCAGATGTCCTACTACTTTTTGTTCGTGATGCTATTCATGGCCATTGCCTATGGAGTAGAAGCTTATAAGGCCAAGCAGTTTCCTCGATTTTGGAAGGCAACGGGCGTTTTGGTAGTGGCCGGGCTTATTGGTGTAGCCGCAAACTTGAGCAACCTCTATCACACCTATTCGTATAGTAAGGAAACTATGCGCGGCAAGAGCGAACTGGTGTTTGAAGGCGATGCTGCTCAACAAACTAGTAGCGGACTGAATCGCGACTACATTACACAATGGAGCTATGGCATTGGAGAAACATGGACATTATTGGTGCCAAACTTCAAGGGGGGCGCATCAGTGCCTTTGGCCGCCAACGAAACGGCTATGAAGAAGGCCAATCCGCTATACAGCAATATCTACACCCAACTGACACAATACTTTGGCGAACAACCCATGACCTCAGGACCGGTGTATGTTGGTGCATTCGTGCTGTTCTTGTTCATCTTAGGATGCTTCATCGTAAAAGGGCCTATGAAATGGGCGCTTCTTGGTGCTACCATCTTCTCCATACTGCTTTCGTGGGGAAAGAACTTTATGCCACTGACCGACTTTTTCATCGATTTCGTACCGATGTACAACAAATTTCGTGCCGTATCGTCTATTCTCGTTATAGCCGAATTTACCATCCCTTTGCTTGCTATCTTAGCACTAAAGCGCATCTTCGACGAGCCAAGAGTTTTAAAACAAACACGCAACGGACTTATCGTCAGCACCATACTGACCTTTGGCGTTGCCTTAATCCTATGGATATGGCCCAGCTTCATGGGTAATGGTTTCATCCCTACCCAAGAGATGCAAATGCTACAAAATGCGCTATCACCCAACGATTTGGCACCACTCGTTAGCAACATGAGCGAAATGCGTGCCGCTATGGTTAGCACCGATGCGTTGCGAAGCATGGTGATAATTGCCATCGGATTGGCCATACTATACTTCTTCATCATCGGAAAACTTAAGAAAACATATACCATCGGTGCCATTGCATTGCTTTGCTTGGCAGATATGTGGGGCGTAAACAAGCGCTACTTGAACGACGAACAATTTGTGCCGAACAGCATCAAACGAACAACCTTTGTACAAACACCTGCCGACAAACTCATCTTGCAAGATGATGCATTGGATTATCGTGTGTTAAACCTAACCGGAAGCACATTTAATGAAAACAATACCTCGTATTGGCATAAAAGTATCGGAGGTTATCATGCCGCCAAATTGCGTAGATACCAAGAGATGATAGATCATCACATCTCGCCCGAAATAGAAGCAGCATACAACGAAATTGCTCAAGCATCAGGAGTAATGGAAGAGGTAGATGGTAGTAAGTTCAATGTACTAAACATGCTGAACACCAAATACTTTGTGCTACCTACCGGAAGAAACGGAGAGGCCATACCAATCCAAAACCCATATGCATACGGAAATGCTTGGTTTGTAAAGGATGTGAACTATGTAGCAAATGCTAACGAAGAGATAGAAACATTGCATGACATAAACCCACGCGAGACAGCTGTAGTGGACAAACGATTCGAAGAGACGCTGAATGGTGTAACCACCAACAACACCGACTCGCTTGCAAGCATCACACTAACTAGCTATAGCCCTAATCACTTGGTTTATGAAACGACAAACGAAAACGATGGTATTGCTATCTTCTCTGAAATCTATTATCCCGACGGATGGCAAGTAACTATTGATGGACAACCGGCTACTTTGGCGCGAGCCAACTACATCCTACGTGCATTACATCTACCCGCCGGCAAGCATGTTGTAGAAATGAGATTTGACCCACAAAGCTTACACCTGACCGAAGGTATAGCTTATGGAGCATTGGTATTATTACTAATAGGAGTTATTACTGCTATCTGCTTGACATATACAAAGAAAAACCGCTCCTACCTTCACAAGCAAGAGCGGCTTAGTCAATAATACATGAAAAAACGCTATTTAGAGAGAGTCTCTTTCTGAATGCAAATATAAAAACTTAAGTTAAACGAACCAAATATATTTTATAAAATTTTAAAAAACGAATCAGAAACTAATAAAAAACAATATGGAAACTACCCGTCAGAACAAAATAGCACGTTTGCTACAAAAAGAATTGAGCGACATTTTCCTGCAACAAACAAAATCAATGGCAGGTGTATTGGTATCGGTTAGTGCAGTACGCATAAGCCCAGATATGAGTATCGCAAGAGGCTATCTCAGCGTTTTCCCTTCGGAAAAAGCCGAAGAGATTGTAAAGAATATCAATGCTAATATGAAATCCATTCGCTACGAATTGGGTACACGCGTTCGCCATCAATTGCGCATCATTCCTGAATTGAAATTCTTTGTTGACGATTCATTAGACTACCTTGAACGCATAGACGAACTACTTAAGTAATTCAATTCATGAACCTTTCGCTATACATAGCCAAACGTTATCTTTTCTCGAAGAAGAAACATAACGCCATCAACATCATAGCCGGAGTTTCCGTGTGTGGCGTTACGTTGGCTACAATAGCGCTTGTCTGTACCCTATCCATATTTAACGGATTCCAAGAGATTGTAACTGAATTCTTTACTGCTTTCGACCCCGAACTAAAAATCAGCGCGAAACAAGGAAAATTCTTCAGTGTAGAAGAAGAAAATATCAAAGCAGTAAAAGCATTCCCCGACATTGAAGTATGGGCAGAAACGTTGGAAGAACAGGCTTTGGTGCAATATAAAAATCGCCAAACAATGGTCACCATTAAGGGGGTTACCGACAATTTTCAGAAGCTAACAAGCATAGATAGTTTGCTATATGGAACAGGTTCATTCACATTACAAGATGAAGTGGCGAACTATGGAATCATGGGAGGCGAATTGGTTGGTACATTAGGAACAGGCATCAATCCTATCGACCCACTTCATATTTATGCACCTAAAAAAGGAGCACGCATAAACATGGCAAATCCTACAACAGCTTTCAATCAAGATTACCTATATTCACCCGGTGTAGTCTTCGTAACCAACCAAAGCAAGTATGATGCCACATACATCTTAACCTCACTTTCGTTTGCACAAAAACTATTCGTGCAAGACAATAAGGTATCGGCTATAGAGCTAAAATTAAAAGATAAAAACCATATTAACAAGGTAAAAAAACAAATAGAACAAGTACTTGGCGAAGACTTCATTGTACAAAATCGCTATGAACAACAAGCCGATATTTTCCGCATCATGGAGATAGAAAAGTTTGTATCCTATCTATTCCTAACCTTTATTTTAGCTATTGCTTGTTTCAACGTTATCGGTTCTCTTTCCATGCTTATATTAGACAAGCAAGAAGATGTGAATACATTGAGACAATTAGGGGCTAACAACCAACTGATTATGCGCATTTTCCTATTCGAAGGACAACTGATTTCTTTCTCTGGCTCGATAATGGGAATTATACTTGGCGTTACATTGTGCCTACTTCAGCAACATTTCGGTTTACTCTCATTGGGTGGAAGCGGACAATTCATCGTTGATGCTTACCCCGTAAGTTTACACTTTGGAGATGTATGCCTGATATTTATAACGGTAGTAGTAGTGGGATTTGTGGCCGTTTATTATCCGATACGTTATCTTTGCAAACGGTTTATAAAGTAATCCTACATTCCTCGTTCGGCCCAATCTTCTCTATCAAGGCTACGATAGCCTATCGCTTCAGCCAAATGCTCAGAACGTACCGATTCACAACCTTCCAAGTCAGCAGTGGTACGAGCCACTTTCAAAATGCGGTCGTAAGCACGTGCAGATAAGTTCAACCTATTCATTGCGTTCTTCAACAACGCAAGTCCTTTTTCATCGGGGCGTGCATATTCTGCCAACAAACGACTATTCATTTGTGCATTACAATAAACACCCTGCACATCACGATAACGCACTTCTTGCAATTGACGAGCACGTATCACTCGTTGGCGGATTTGCTCACTCGATTCGGCTACTTGAGTATCCGACATCTTCTCGAAAGGAACAGGAATCACCTCAATCTGAAGGTCGATACGATCCATCAACGGGCCACTGATTTTATTTAGGTATTTCTGAACTTGCCCAGGCGAGCAAACACATGCCTTAGTAGGATGATTATAATATCCACACGGACAAGGATTCATGGAGGCAACAAGCATAAAGCTTGCCGGATACTCTACATTGCATTTCACGCGCGAAATTGAAATCCTTCTATCTTCAAGCGGTTGACGCAATACTTCCAATACATTGCGTTGGTACTCAGGAAATTCGTCTAGAAAAAGGACACCATTATGTGCTAAACTGATTTCGCCTGGTTGTGGATAAGAACCACCGCCGGTCATTGCAACCGAAGATATGGTATGATGAGGAGATCGGAAGGGACGAGTAGAAATTAATCCGCCTTCTTTACCCAATTTCCCTGCAACAGAATGAATCTTGGTTGTTTCCAAACTCTCGCCTAACGACAAAGGGGGCAAAATAGAGGGAATTCGCTTTGCTAGCATAGATTTTCCACTGCCCGGCGCACCAATAAGAATAATATTATGCCCACCTGCGGCAGCTATTTCTAAAGCGCGTTTTACATTTTCTTGCCCTTTTACTTCTGAGAAATCAAAATCGAATGTTGCCTGACGCGAATAAAACTCTTCGCGAGTGTTTATAATAACCGGATTCAGTGATTGTTCATCATTGAAAAATCGCACAACATCTTTCAGGTTATCAACACCATACACATCTAAGTTATTGACAACAGCTGCTTCGCGTGCATTCTGTTGAGGAACAATCATTCCTTTAAATCCCAATTCGCGCGCCAAGATAGCTATAGGTAAAGCACCTTTTATAGGTTGCAACCCCCCATCTAAGCTCAACTCACCCATAATCAAATAGTCGGCAAGTTTATCCAATTTCACCATTTCGTTGGAAGCAAGCATACCGATAGCCAACGGCAAATCGTAAGCAGAACCTTCTTTTCTTATATCTGCCGGAGCCATATTGATGGTAATGCTTGATGTAGGCATCTTATAACCATTTACCTGTATGGCCGAACGTATTCGTTGATAACTCTCTTTCACTGCAGAGTCGGGCAAACCTACCAAATAGAACATACAACCACGCGAACTATTTACCTCGATAGTTATCAAGGTAGCATCTATTCCTTGTACGGCAGCGCCAAATACTTTTACCAACATGATTGTAGTGCTTTTAGGATTATGGTTATTTACGTTTTTTCTTTTTATCAGCCTCTTTCTTATCTACATCTTTCAAGAAAGTATCAAGTTCCTCCTCTGTTATATTTATCTTTTCCACACGTCCAGCTGTGTTTAACAATAGATTGGTAGGCAATTGATTGATAGCGTATTGGCCAACCACTTCGCCTTGCCAAGATTTTTCTTCAATGGCTTGGTTCCAATCCAACGTATCGCTTGCAATTTCTTTTTTCCAAGCTTGTTGGTCCACATCCAACGAAATACCTAACATTGCAAAATCTTTGCGCTTTTTATACTTCTTGTAGATACGTTTCAACATTTGGTTAGCTTCTTGGCTTGCCTCATCCCAAGATGCCCAAAAATTAATCAGCAAATATTGTTTGTTAAACTTAGTGCGAGTGATGATATTTCCTTCTGTATCCTTAACGCGGAAGTATGGAGCTAATTTGCCCACTTCCATAATTGCATCTTGACTTAGCTGTTCGTTTAAGGCAATGATATAAGGACGATCCTTCAATTCGCCTGACATTTTTTCTATCAGACGCTGAATGCGCTTCACATCAGGATTTATTGTTTGAACAAAATAGTTATCCAACAAATAGATACTGACCAACGAAAAAGGATGCTCTGTAATAAACGTTGCTGCTTTGTTTTGAATTTGCAATTCGTTCATCGTTTGCAAAGTTTGATTGAACTGTAGTAGCTCATCATTCAGCGGATTACCTGTAATAGCCAAAGATAATGAATCAGATATCGTTCCATTTATCGTTAACTTATCACCCTTATTGGCATATAAAGGGAATGTTTGTCCATCGGGAAGTAATAGCCATAATCCAACCAATGTATCAATAGGTAAATCTGTTGTTAGTTTGCCATTATTCATCGGCAATGTATCCATGCGATCGTAGTATTTATCCATACCATATATATATAAGGTATCATTTCCCGCATCTTTTAAGTTTACTTGAAGGGTAGTCTTTATGCTATTATCCGAGCTACAAGCTACAAGGAAAAGCATAACTAACAGATATAATGGTGATAATTTTTTCATTGTGAATCTATCGTTAAGCATATCTGTCGCGAAAATAGTTCTTTTTTGTGTGAATAAAAAGAAAGGCCCGATATTTTTACATATCGAGCCTTTACTTATATAAAAAGAATTGGATTACTTAATGATTGACAAGAAATCAGCGTTAGTGAAATACTTAGCAAATTCCAAGTCTGTAGCAGCCTTCTTAGCCAATGAAGAATCCTTAGCAACAGCTGACTTCAAATTGCTGATAACCATTGCAGCATTATTAGTCTTAGCACCAATTACTGCATTCAAATAGTCTGTGTAACCATCAGGATTTGCAACAGCAGCCAAAGTAGATTTAGCCTTATTGTAATCCTTAGCCAAGATTTGAGCCAAAGCTGCACTGTTTGTCTTAGCATCGCCAAATGCATTAACAGCTCTTTCGTATTGGCCTTGAGCTACATAAAGGTTACCTAATGCTTCGTTCAATTCTGGGTTGCCTGCAGCCTTGCCAAGATATGATTCAGCTTCTGCTGCTTTACCCTTAGCCAATGCAACCAAACCAAGGTTCATATTAGCTTCAGGATTTTCCTTAACAGTAAGTGCTTTCTTCAACAAGTTTTCAGCCTTGTCCATATCGCCAGCTTCGTAAGCCAACTTACCAAGATTGTTGAATGCGCGATAGTCGTTAGGGAAAAGTTGAGTAGCCTTAGTGTAGATAGCTTCTTTCTTTGCAGCATCTTTTGCCAAAGTTGCAGCATAAAGCAACTCTTCAAGGCTAAGTTCCTTAGCATTGTTGTCGGCAAGGTTAGCAATTTCTTCGTCTGACTTACCAATGATTTCGTAGTTCAAAGTCAAACGAGAACGACGCAATTGAGGCAAGATTTCGTCAGCCAAATCGCTATAAACAGAAGAGATGTTCTTAATTTCTTGCTCACGTTGTTCAGGTTCTTTGTACATTGAAAGTACGCGGAGGATAAGTTCCTTATCTTGGATATTTGATTTAGAAACCAATTCTTGGAAACCTTCCCAGTCTTCAGCAGTGTACTTAGTATCTACGTTAGCTTCCATTTTATCCTTCTTCAAGTTCTTGTTAACAACTTTTGCTGTAGCATCTTGACGCTTTTCAGCCAAACCTTGGTTCAAATCGAGTGAACCATCAGGAGAAGCGTATGCAGAGATTTCAATGTTAGTGATTTGCTTGTTAGCAGCTTCACCAATAGCCTTAACTTCTTCTTGGAAAGCCTTAGCAGTCTTCAACTCGCTTGAACGAACGTTAGCTTGTTGAATCAAGAACATGATATTAGCATCGTGCTTTTCTTTAATGATGCGTTGGAAAGCATCTTCGCCCAATGCTACATTAGCAGTAGCAACTGTTTGAGCTACGATTTCAGATGTTGAGATAACACCATCAGCTACCTTAACAGCAGGAATAGCAACTTCTTTATTGCCTACCTTAGCAGTAAATTCAAGGAAGAGTTCAGACTTAGCCATTTCAGGTACATAGTCGAACACTGTCTTCATGGTGTAGTTACCACCAGCCTTATAAGCAATTGTTTGGTCGTTACCTTCAACCTTTTCGCCTTGGAAAACAGCTGATTGACCAACAGCTTGACCACCATCCCACTTCAATACAGGAGTTACTTCAACAACAGCTTTCTTGTTGAAATACTTTTCAGGGAATGTACCATTGATAGTAGCAGGCACTTTACCGCCTACAGCTTCCAACACTTGAGGAGTTACAGAGAAATAATCTGCTGACAACTCATCCAATTTGCTGCTACAAGAAGAGAGAACAGCAACCAAAGCCACTAATAAGGGCAAATAGAATTTTTTAGTCATTTTAAGTATGTATTAATGATGAAAAAAATATACGTTAGTCACACATATATATGCATACAAGTATGCTATACGGCACAAAGATAGGAAAAAAAACTAAAAATTAACCTTTTGCATGCCATAATTTATGCATGCTCATTCATATACTTAATATTTCGTGGATGATGCTGCACGATTTCGCTTCGCAACATGTTGCGATCAATGTGCATATAGATTTCTGTAGCCGCTATGCTTTCGTGCCCCAACATACATTGAATGGCCCTAAGGTTTGCACCTCCTTCGAGCAAATGCGTAGCAAAGGAGTGGCGGAAGGTATGAGGACTAATATTCTTTTGAATACCAACTATCTGTGCCAATTCTTTAATTAGATGAAAAATCATAATTCGTCCGATGCCATTTCCCCAACGCGCTAAAAATACATGATCTTCGAAACCTGGTTTTATGCGCCATTGTTTGCGTTGCTCCAACCAATTTCTCAAATCTTTTATAGCCTTTGGTGATATCGGGACAAGGCGTTGCTTGCTTCCCTTACCCTCCACTTTAATAAATCCTTCATTCAGATAAAGATTGGATATGCGCAACTCACACAATTCCGAAACACGCAATCCGCAACTATAAAGCGTTTCAAGAATAGCACGATTGCGATGTCCTTCGGGCTTCGACAAGTCGATAGCGCCAATAATCGCATCTATTTCCTCAATGGTTAGCACACTGGGCAAGTATTTACCTATCTTGGGGCCTTCGAGCAATTCGGTTGGGTCAACATCTTGCACATCCGTAATAACTAAGAAATGGTAAAACGATTTTATGCCCGATATGATTCGTGCTTGCGAACGTGGATGAATACCAACATCGTGCAAGCTGGCGGCAAAGCGTTGCAAATCGTCTAATGTAACATCAAGCAGGCCGATGCCATCTAAACGCAAGAAATTGATCAGCTTTTGCAAATCGCTAAGATAGGCCTCCCTTGTATTCTCGGAAAGCGCCTTTTCCAAGCGCAGAAATTGCATATATCGCTTAATATGCTCCTCTTGCTGCTCGATATTTCCCATTTTCGCTTCCATTTCAAATCTTTTTGCTACTTTTGTATTCGAAATAATGGCAAAGGTAATCAAAAAAATACAGATATGAAAATTCAAATCATCAATGGCCCAAACATTAACTTGTTGGGAAAACGCGAGCCAAGCATCTACGGCAACACTTCGTTCGAGGATTATTTAGTCGAATTGCGCCATCGCTATCCAAACATTGAATTAGAATATTTCCAATCGAATTGCGAAGGAGCATTGATTGATAAGCTTCAAGAGGTGGGATTCGAGGCCGATGGTATCGTTTTGAATGCCGGAGCTTATACCCACACATCCATCGCTTTGCAAGATGCTATTCGCTCCATTAAATCGCCTGTTATTGAAGTACATATATCAAATGTGCATGCACGCGAAGAGTATCGCCATAAGTCGATGATTTCTTGTGCTTGCAAAGGTGTAATTTTAGGTTTTGGCCTCAACTCATACCGCTTGGCCATCGAAGCTTTGCTATAATCGCAATATGACTATCGACGAATACATTCTTCAGCACATCGATGCCGAGGGCGATTATCTGAACGCCCTCTATCGCGACACACATCTACGTTTGCTATATCCCCGAATGGCATCGGGACACTTACAAGGTCGGATGCTGAAAATGTTTGTACAAATGATACGTCCGCAACAAGTACTCGAGATTGGTACATATAGCGGATATTCAGCACTTTGCATGGCCGAAGGATTGCCCGATGGCGCTACGCTACACACCATCGAGATAAACGACGAGCAAGAAGATTTCACCCGCCCATGGTTGGAAAATTCGCCCTATGCTGATAAGATAAAGTTTTATATTGGCGACGCCATGAAGCTCATCCCGCAATTAAACCAGCAATTCGATTTAGTATTTATGGATGCCGACAAGCGCAAATACATTGAATACTACGAATTGGTGCTTCCTCTACTAAATCAAGGAGGATACATCATTGCCGACAATACCTTGTGGGATGGCCATGTACTGGAAGAACATCCACATCCTAACGACCAACAAACCATCCGCATTAAAGCCTTCAACGACATGGTAGCTGCCGATACTCGTGTGGAGAAAGTTATCCTACCCCTACGCGATGGCTTGACTTTAATTCGTAAGAAATAAATTACACAACTTTTGTAGGACAAGTAGTGTTCTTAAGCATATTACAGAGGCTTTTAAAGAAGAATTTTATAAAACAGTTATTCCATTCCGAAAAGACGCATATAGTTGAACGAACTATCTTCACAACGTATTATTTTAGAATAGCCCACCAATGAAAAAATATCAATGGTAGGCTATCCCCTTCTGACTTATTTTGAGTTGCACTATATATGGCCTTCGCAGGCCTTTTCCTATATCTAATTTGTGGTTTGTTTATTTCTTATCTCGTACACAACGGACACGTAGTAGGCTTTTCCCGTCATTATCATTATAACCGCTACCTACATTGATACGGCCACCACTACCCTGGTCACTCCAAAAACCGGCTGTATCGTGCCAGTTCCAATATCCATTCGGCTCATCATCTCCGGAAAATCTGGTTCGCGTACCATATCTATGGTTTGCCATTTCAGTTACCCTTGAAACCATAAGCGCAAGTTCCTTCTGGTTGGGAGTTCTCCAAGTGTAATTGGCTTCATCGGTATTTCTTACATTGTCCTGTTTGGAATAGTTCCGACAAGGGTCAGCGCCTCCGCTTGTTAAATCGGCCAATTGATAATGCTTCCCATTTTCCAAATCATACTTGGCAACAACAAAACTGCTATACAGATTATTCGCAGGCTGGATTTCATTATGTCCCTCCAAAGGTGCTTCTGTATAATTACGGGTAGCCTTAATACCACCCATTTCGAAGGTATTATTATTGTACGAGTAGAAGGGATCAGGATTTTTCGTACCTACACCGTTGGACTCCAAAGTACGAATGCAACGTACCAACTCAGCAGTACTGGTCCAATTGATCCCATCTCCAGTTATTGGATTATTGGTTAAGCCTTCTTCTGGCCAAAAAGTTGCCTTAATGCCCCCAGAAGAAGTATAATAATGGTATCTGCCACGATATTTGTGTCCCATATAATCATCACCACCTCCCCAATTATTGTTCCTTCTTTTAAATTCGGCATCAATATCATCCTGTTCAGAACGCTTTATCAGATAGGCATCTGGAGCCAATGCATTCTGACCAAAGAAAAGAGCACGATACTGGTCAATACCAGCCAAATACCATCTTACTTCATTTTCGTCGATTTGATTATTTCCGTTCAAATCACGATTACGGCTCATACAAGCTCTTGCTACTGTAGTATATAAAGGTTGTTTTCCCTCAGCATGTCTCATCTCATGATACCATCCTTGATTCTTATTGACATCACGGGCATTTTCCCATTCTTTCCAATCAACCGCCGCCCTAAATCCACGATAGTTATCATTATTAAACCTAATATTATTAAGTTCTTCTTCATCAATGATTTCGGTACCAAAAGCCTTTACCAACTTCTCGGTTCCCGGATAGATATAATCCGTTGTATAAAACGTAGTGATGGAACGTTGCGAGATACTATAGGCTACTTTTGCATAAATACTCTTTCCGTCGGCACTTACATTCAAATCATTTGCAATTAGCATGCTTCGTGGATCCTTGTCCACATATTCTGGCCAAGACTTGTTGGCATAATAGTATTCATCAATAAAGCATGTGTAATACACTTCCGAATTACCATTTTCCGTATAGTTGCTATCATCATATAGTTCATCCAACAATTGGAACACGTTCAGCACATCACCGCTATTGTCACCTGGATATCTGCAAATATTCTTGGATTTGTCTCTGCCGTCAATACGATTATTGTCTGTATTCTTCACAAACTTCGCCCACTTATAGTCTGCTTCGTTATTGAAGAGGGATGTTACATTGTTTATGTCGCACAATCGGTCGCCGCCGACACTCCATACTCCTCCATTTTTCACACATACGGTCTGCTTTGTTTCACCAAAAGGAGTCTTTATGGTTAATACATAACCGGAATTAAGTTCCTTTAAAGATTGAATAGTTTTTTTCTTGAATGTCATCACTCGCGCTTCGTAATGCGCATCAATATCAAAATGTACACCCCCTTCTGCATCCACAATCACACCTTCGACATAAGGGTTGTCTTCGCCAGTAGTGGTCTGTGCTTCTACCTTGATATCATTCACACCATCAACCGTTACCTTGTATTCATAGGAGTGATTACGAATCACGTTAAAGTCGTTTAATGTATTAGCAGACGAAAAATTACCGAAATGGATACTATAACTAACATTCGCTGAAACCTTACCTGCATTATCCACATACTCTCCGACAATTTCAATATATGCAGCATTGTCAGCAGCATTGGTAAATGTCTTGACACCATTAGCCCAACTATTCTTTTCACGGTCCTTCCACAGAGAAATGTTGTTGTTTTTGGCATTCTGCAAGTTTTCTGGATAGTAGAATGTAATCTCCTCATTACCATCAAAATTCCAACGGAAACTGGATTCTACTTCAGCGGTCGTTACATTGTTTTCTCCATAAGAAGAAGTACCGATACCGGCTTTCGGCATCAGAGTACCACCGATGGGTACATTGCACAATCTGTAATACTTTGGTGTAAAGGTTCCTTTAGTTATTCCAGATACTACTTTAAAAGTGTTCTTGGCCAAAATACGATACAACTTAACTATGTTTTGTCCGTTTGGTAAAGATACATTTCCATTCATACTGTTCGGAATGTTCACCGATTTTCCATCATTGGCATACCCCGACATCACAAATACATTACCCATTGGGTCGGGAGAAAAAAGTTTGTTTTCATCTCCGTGCATTCGGTTGAACTGAATGCTTAGAAACTTTTCTTTGGTTAGTTGAGAATTCTCAATATTGATACGATATTCTTCATCAGAGTTTCCTTCGTTGATGTTCAGCAGAGCTAAATCGGAAGCATCCAAATAATAAGTGGTACTTTCATTGATATTTGCTACGGCATAGATATATGATGTACCGCTCTTTGCTCGGATTGTAACTTGTTCTGTTGTGTGAGCTTCTTCTATTACATCGTTGTCATTCGTTGGAAGAACTTTTTCGTAACCTGTTAAGTTGCCATCTTCATTGAATATATAAAAGTGTAAATCATACAACTTCTTTTCTGGTGCAGTTGCAGCACTACGAGTCACAATGATTTCTTTATTGTTCAGTAACTCATAATTCAAACTCAAAGTTACAAAATCATTATTTTGAATCTCAGGATGAATATCTTGTAGGCTCGTGTCGTCCGTGCAAGCACAGAACCCAATCAAAGTCAGACATAAAACACTAATTAATGTATATAGCGTCTTCATTTCGCTTTCTTCTTGTTAAATAATTTAAAACTTAATTCATTGCATTACCATCGCCGTTACCAAATGTGAGATCCTTATTTTTTACATCCTCCCAAGGTATGCTTTGGTAGAGTAGAAGTACATCTTCTTTTGTGCTGACACCTGTAATAATATATTGGTAGCAATGATTGCGTATAATATTGAAAGGAGCATTATT
>JAGBWA010000030.1 GCA_017630035.1 Bacteroides sp. | reverse complement strand
TCCATACAATAGTATCTTTTGTATCATTATAAAAATTACAATCAAAAAACATGTATGGCATACAATAATCTTCACTTACAATAATAAAACTATTATCTAAGGTAGGATTATATTGGGGATTATTCATGCAAGAACTATTAAAAAGTAAACTACCTACCATAAGTACTATTAATATGCATTTGAAATCCCTCTGTTGTTTTGTAAAAAACAGGCTATTCAATTTGATATTCATATGGGCGAATTCATCTTGCAAATGCAATCGAATACTAATTTGTTAATACTGAATTATATTTCTCACTGATTCCACCTTCACAAGAATGGAATGGTTTACAAATATAGAAAGAAAATTGTAATTCCTTTGTTAATTATTGATGTTTTGCAAATTCTTTCCCATTGTCTGTCGTTATCGTATGATGCCCAACAAACATTTACACAAAATGCTTACCAGAAAGCCCGGAACGCATATTTGTGTTAATAAATGTAAATGAGACGATAGCAAACAAATGATAAATCCTTACAAGTCCGTTTTTGCGGCAAATTCGACCTCATGGAATTTTCCTCGTGAGGGAGATATATAGACCTCACGGAAAAAAAATTTTTCTCTCACGAGGAAAAAAATCTACCTCGTAGGACATTCTATAAGGGATTGCTGTTATTTATAAAATTGTTCTTACAAATAAAGTTGGGATGTAACCAAAGAGACCACTACAAAAAAAACAATGTGCCCGAGTTTACCAACATAATGATTCATATAGGGAATATGGTAAAAAATGCAGGGATGTATGTACTAATTTGAGCAATAAGCCCAATAAGTCGGAATCGGGCGTACAACAAAAAAGGCTCGGCAAATCTGCCGAGCCTTTTCTTTTTCATTCCTTTGATTGTATTTATTCTGGATGAATAGCTTCAGATGGACAAACATCTGCACAAGTACCACACTCTGTGCAAGCGTCTGGATCAATTGAATACTTATCACCTTCAGAGATAGCGCCAACTGGGCACTCATCGATACAAGTACCGCAAGCGATACAATCGTCATTAATTACGTAAGCCATAACTTTTAATATTTAAAATTATTCAAATTTGATAGTACAAAAGTACAAGATTTATTGATTCAACATTCATATAAGCGCAACAAAACGTTTAATTTGTAAGTTGTCTAAATAACAGAACAACCCAAATACTACGAAAGTTCAAGCTTAAACAGATTTTTCAAATCACGCAATGCTGGATTTTTCTGCTCCATTACGCCATACTTCTCGCGTGGGCCAACGGCCAAATCTTCTTGTTGCATCACCACCATCTTGATGTTAATCTTCAATTGGTTGTTTTTAAGTTCCTTCTGCAAACAAGCCTGAACATCAGGCAATAAAGCAGCAAGTTCCTTACTCACAATTTCGTTGTTTACCTCCACCTCGGCCTGCGCACCACCACGCAAGTTCAGTCGCATTATCTGCATACGTTTGGCCATAGCCGTCTGTTCCTTTGGCATTGCAGCTACATATTGTTGCCAACAGAAGTTCAGTTTTGTTTCATCGAATGGTTCGTTTTGTTGCGGCTGCTCCTGACTTATGGTTGCAGTAGCTGTAGTAGCAGTTGGTTGCGTTGGTTTGGGTTGCTTTATCGAAACACTGATGCCGCTAACTTTGTTTGGAATCGGCCTTTGGCGCTGTTCCGTATAGGGTTTAGACAAGGCTTGTGGCATCTGATGAATAGGCGCAGTTGTTGGTTTCGCCTCGGCAGTTTGGGGCGTAACAACGGGAGCGGCTTGCGACGGCTGAGCCACCGCAGGCTGCGTAAATATGGGTTTTAATATCTTCTTAGGGCTACGCCCACCCGACACATCGCCCTCGTCGACGGTGAGTTGTGCCACTTGAATCAAGGTCAATTCCACCAACAAGCGTTTGTTCTTGCTGGCGCGATAGTTCAAATCGCAATCGTTGCACAACTTCATAGCTTTGTATAGGAATAGAAGCGGACATTTCTGTGCTTGCGCCTGATAGCGTGTACGGATAGAGGCACCCACCTCCAAGAGCGATAACGTAGCTGCATCTTTTCCCACCAACAGGTTGCGCAAGTGCGAAGCCAACCCATTAACGAAATGACTTGCATCGAAACCCTTCGTTAGCACCTCGTTCAGCAACAAGAGTGCATCCGTAACGCGGTTTTCCAAGAAGAAGTCGGTCAGGCGGAAATAGTACTCGTAATCCAGCACGTTCAGGTTTTCAATCACCCCTTGATAAGTGATATTTCCGCCAGTGAAGCTCACCACTTGGTCGAAGATAGAGAGTGCATCGCGCATACCGCCATCGGCCTTCAGTGCAATCACATTCAACGCTTCCGGTTCGGCCGTAATGCCCTCTTTAGCTGCTACGTGTGCCAAATGTTCAACAGTATCTTCCACACCAATGCGACTGAAGTCGTAGATTTGGCAACGCGACAAAATAGTGGGCAGAATCTTATGCTTTTCGGTTGTAGCCAAGATAAAGATAGCATGATGAGGTGGTTCTTCCAATGTTTTCAAGAAAGCATTGAAAGCCGAAGTAGATAGCATGTGCACCTCGTCGATGATATACACTTTATACTTACCAATTTGTGGCGGAATGCGTACTTGATCCACCAATTGTCGAATATCGTCCACCGAGTTGTTCGAAGCCGCATCCAGTTCGTGAATGTTGTACGAGCGTTGTTCGTTGAAAGCTCGGCACGATTCACATTCGTTGCAAGCCTCGCCTTCGGCATTGGGCGAAAGGCAGTTAATAGTCTTGGCAAAGATACGTGCGCAGGTAGTCTTTCCCACCCCACGCGGGCCGCAAAACAGGTAGGCATGTGCCAACTTACCTGTTGCAATGGCGTTCTTCAAGGTAGTAGTCAAAGCACGTTGTCCCACCACCGTATCAAACGTGGCCGGGCGATATTTACGTGCCGACACAATATAATTCTCCATATCGTAGAGTAGTTTATTTCTTATTAGTGGCAAATGTACGAAAAAAAGCACTACCGCTTAGGAATATCCACGAATTTTTCGCTCTTTCCGCGAAGGTGTTCAGAGAAGTAATCCACTAAACGCCAATAGAAGTATTCGTTCATGTCGCCAAAGCCGTGTTGTTGGGCAGGAAGCATCAGCATATCGAAGCGCTTACCGGCACGAATCAAGGCATTTACTACACGGGTAGTGTTGGCGGGATGCACGTTGTTGTCCACATCGCCATGCACCAAAAGCAAATGGCCCTTCAGTTGACGAGCAATTTGCGGATTGGTTGCAATGTTATAAACAAAAGTAGTATCGCCTTGTTCGGTCACTTGTTCTTTTACGCCATGATGGGTTTCACTCCACCAACGGTTATAGATGTTATTGTCGTGGTTTCCGGCACACGATACAGCTACTTTAAAGAAGTCGGGATACTGACAAATAGCTGCTGTACTCATGAAACCGCCACCCGAATGGCCGTGAATACCCACCTTCTCGATGTCGATAAAAGAGTGGCGAGCAGCCAATTGCTCGATGGCATATTTATGGTCGGCCAATGGATAGTCGCGCATGTTGCCATAACCAAAGTTGTGATACCACTTCGAGCGGCTGGGGTGTCCACCACGTTGACCAACGGTAATCACGATAAAACCGGCTTGCGCCAAGCGGTCGGTGCGCACCGACATGCGTGTAAACGGATAGGTTGTAGCCTCTACTTGTGGACCTGGGTAAACATAATCCACAATCGGATAAACCTTGGTCGAATCGAAGTCGAATGGTTTGTACATCACACCGTAGAGGTCGGTCACGCCATCGGCAGCCTTCACCTTGAATGGTTCTGGGAATTTATAGCCGGCGGCAAAGAGTTGCGAGAAGTCGCTCTCTTGTAGTTTCATCACTTGGTTACCGTTGTTATCCAACAATATGGCACAAGGCACGGTGTTTACACGCGAATAGTTGTCCACCACAAAGCGAGCATCATCGTCCACCTCGGTAGTATGGAAGTAATCGCCTTTAGTGAGTTGCTTCAAACCGCTACCATCGAAGTTTACGCGATAGAGGTGTTCGTAATATGAATTCTCGTCGGCATTCTTACCATTAGCGGTGAAGTAAACCACACGCGCTTTCTCGTCCACCTTCAAGATTTCCTCCACATGCCAAGGACCTTTGGTGATGCGATTCTTCAAGTTGCCTTTGTCATCGTATAAATAAAGGTGTGCCCATCCGTCGCGTTCGCTCCAATGAATCAACTCCTTACCTCCGTTAATTGCCTTCAAGTTGCGAAGCTCTTGGTAAGTATTCATGCGCTCTTCAATAACCGGTACGATAGAATCCTGACCGATGGTGTACGAGCAGATATCGATGCGATAGAGGTCGCGGCTACTACGCGCCAAGAAGAAACGATTGTTATCGCCAAGCCATACACGCGACACCTCGTCCATATCGCGTTGCTTTTGCAACATGGGTTGCGCAAAGAGGTCGTGTGTTTGGTTTTTGTACACCTCCGTGCGGATGGTTTTGCGGCTATTGTCGCTCAAGTCGAAGAGTTGCAAATACTCTATTGGCGCTTCACTTTCGCCCGGCATTTGATATTTGTAGGTTTCCAATGTGGGGCGTGGTTCGGCCATGGCGTTTACTACCCAAAGTTCTTTCACGGCACGCTCGTCGGTAGCCACGGTGATGAAGTGGCGTGAGTCGGGCGACCAAAGGATATAGGCTGCTCTACGCTTACCATTGCACAACGTATCGGTGTTCAGCATTGAATAAGGAATGCCATAACCAAAATCTTTCATACCATCGGTGGTCAGCTGAATCTCCACGATGGTGCTATCGTTTTCGTTCTTACGCGCCTTTTGATAATCCTCGTAGCTCATGCGATAGAGGTTCAAATCCTTGGCATAGACTACCGTCTTCTTGTCGGGTGAGATGCTTGCCCATCGTGGACGAGGGTCTTCTTTTTCCTTGTCGGCAAGGTGTGTAAGCTTTTGCGTAGGATAGTCGTACGAGAAGTAGAATACCTCTTTCCCACCCTTCTTCTTATCGCCATCCTTCTTTGGCTTGGCATCTTTGGTAGATTGCACTTCGAAGGTAAACGTGCGTCCATCTTCCTTTGCCTTCAAATTGCGGATAGGCAATTGGCGTGCTTCGAAGGGGTCTTTTACAATTTCGGTGAGTTGAGCTGCAAGTTCTTCACGGTTGAAGAGCAATTTCTTACTCTTGGTAGCTGGCTCTACTACATACCAAAAGGTGCCTTCGCTTGTTTTGTACTGATACCAGAAGTTGTTGCCTTGTTGAAACCAGTGTGGGTCGATTACGGTAGAGAAAAGCATGGTGTTCAGCTTTTCTTGGGTAAATTTCTCGGCTTGCAAATATTCGGGCAAGCGTTCTTGTGCTTTTGCTTCCATCGAAAGAGATGCCATGAGGCATGTAGCAAAAAGCAATGATAAGATTCTTTTCATAATTAGTATGTTTCTATTTTTCTGCTTCTTTTTTCTCCTCGTTGGGGATGCGGAATGAGGTGTATAGTTGCAACACAGCGGCAATGGTCATGCACACAATCCACTCGTTGCCATGTGTGGTAAACATAAACACACCAGCCAACACCAACAATACGGCACCAAACACTTGCTGAATATGCAAACGCTTAAGCGTAAGCGATGCATCTCGTGGAATGCTAAAAGCCTGAGCCACCGCTACAAGCACTGCACCTGCGGTAAACAGATAGGGCGAAAGCGCCCAATGGGTGATGTAACTTCCCGCCCCTATCAATAACAAGAGCGAACCCAACATAAATAATATACTTAGCAAACGTTTCATTTTTCCAAATCCTCCTCAAACACGTAAATATCTTCCTCGGGTAGTTTCATCATATAGCGTTCGCGTGCTATTTGCTCTATGGCAACAGAGTCGGCGGTAATCTCGCCAAGTAGGCGCGTACTTTCGTTAAAATCGTCGCGATACTTCTCTATTTCCTCGCGTAGTTCCCGCTCTTCTTGGTTCATTTGCATACGTTTCAGCATGCTATTCTCGTCGAGGAATAGCACAATCAATGCAAAAATGCCCAAAGTAATGATGTATTTATTCAAGTACTTTTTCATACTTTCCCGTTTATTAAGAGTTAATTGGGTACAAATATAACGATTCTCCGCGAAATAAGAAGTTATTTTACAGGTTATTTCCCGTACGAATGCAATCCACCCATAAAGAGATTCACGCCAAAGTAGGTCATTAGCACAGTGAGGAAAGCGAAAATGCAGAAGAGATGGAATGCTTTCGGGCGATGCAAACACGGCAAGCTATCGGCATGAAAGCCAACGCCATACACCATGAAGCATATCAACGCCCAAACCTCCTTGGGGTCCCATGCCCAATAGCGTCCCCAACTTACATTCGCCCAAATAGCTCCCATAAAGATGCCCACACCCAACAATAGCGTTGCGGGATAAAGTAATAATTTATTAAACAACATAAACGGCTCTTGGCGAGCAGGGAGGAAGAGTGCCAACACGCTACACACAAACATGATGCCAAACAACGTATAGGCAAGCATGATAAAGGAGACATGGAAGCACAACCAAGGCGAATTGAGCACCGGTATCAAAGGTGTGATAACCGGATTGCTACCACTAAGATGCGCCACCAGCAACATGAAGCCGGGCAACAAGAATCCCAACGAAAGCATAAAGCGAAAACGATGCATCAAGCATTGCGCACTGAGCGATGCACACAACGCCACAAAGAGCATGGTTTCGTAGCCACCCGTCAACGGAATGCGGCCGGCAATGTACCACCGTGCACCGAACAAACAGAGCAGAAGCACCGATTGAACTCCGTGGATGCACCGAATAAACACGGTGCAACGACGACATGGGCGTGGCGATAGCAACAAGAAAAAGGATAGGAAACCAAGCGTCAATCCCACCATAAACAACCACTTCACGTAAGGATAGCGATAGTAAAGCAACTCCACCGCTACCCTACTATCCGACAACGCGAAACGCTCATCGGTAAGCGGTTGCACCAATTCGCCCTGTAGCAACATAGCAAGCAACCCCACCTTCTCGTCCATTTGCAAAATGGCCTTTTGCAAACGTTCGTCTTGCTGATAAAGTGATGCCAAGCGATACTCCTCGCCTCGATGTAGTTGATTGAACGAAACATATTGTTCGCTGAATCCCAACGCCTTGCGCAACGATTCATCCTTTATCCATATCATCGGCTCTTCCTTCCACACATCGGGATAGTGCATCCAACCACCCACCACCTGCGTAGGCGTAAGCCCCCGATAGCTTACCTCGCCATACACCTTTAGCAAAAGGTCGTGTGCCAACGTAGCCAAGGGCGAGATGCGTCCTTGGTAAACCACTTGCACACGGGCAAGGCTATCGGTTTGATGGCTGCTCATCGTAGGCAACTCATTCGCTTTAGCGGTTTGCAATGAAAGGAAGCAAAGCAGCAAGCATGCCGCCCCCCGACGAAGCAACGGATGCTTCAACAGCTTACGAAAACCACCGCGTGGCGAAAGCAACAAACCAATGGACGAAAGCGCCAATAAGAGATAACCCGCATAGGTAATAGCTATTCCCCAAGGGTCATGATTCACAGAGAGATAACTACCCTGTCCATCTTCATCGAACGATGCTTGACAAAAACGATAACCTTTATAACGAAGTATCTGATTCATCGATACTTTTGCCTCCATACCATCTACATGCAAGTAGCTGATATAATCGGCCACGGCCGATGTGCCGGCATAATGTTCAATGCGAAAGCTATCCAAACGAAGCGTAAAGGGAAGTGGCTCAACCAAGTGCAGATTGTCCGAAACAAAGCGCTTTTCACTATTGCCTTCGGTAAGGTATATCGTACCCCGTACACCAAATAGCGAAGTAATCAATGCGCCCACCAATATACAAACAAAAGAGGCATGAAACATCAGCATGGATGTTTTATGCCACCATCGTTTACGTGCGATAATCACTACCGCAAGCAATGCCATGATGCCCCATAAAGCGGCAAACCAAAAGCTATGATAAATATGGGTAGATACCCACGCACTCCCCTTTTCGCACTCTACAAATGTGGCTATAGCCAACACCACAACCAACAACATGTAGAGTATAGAAACGAGGCGTTTCATTCTTAGAAGTTCGGATAAGACGACTCGATATCCTTAATGGCCATACATTCCATTTCTACCAACCAACCCGGACGGCAAACAGGTGCCAACAAGAATACTTTCGGTTTGTTGGGGAAACGTTCATCGTAGAGTTGCTTCACTACGGCATAGTCGGCCGTATCGCGTAGATACACAATCATGTGCGCCACATCGTCGTAGCTACAACCGGCTTCGGCAAGCAATGTTTCCACATTCTCCCACATGCGAAGGGTTTGTTGACGCACATCGCCCACATGCACCACCTCGCCACGGTTGTTGATACTTGCCGTACCCGAAATAAACACATGACGACGATCGCCATACTCCACATAGCTACCGCGTTCGAAGGTCACGCCATACTCGTAAGTAGGATTCAAATGAGTAGGCGCATACAAGTACTTCACTTGTCCGGGTTGCAAGCCACCAATGGCATAGCTATCCATTTGCACCAACACCTTTGGGTCGGCATGTCGTCCACCAATACCTGTACTGGCAATATAATGAGTCTTTTCTGTCAGATTCTGTGTTAAGAACACCTCTTTGCGTGCTTTCACCACACCGCCATAGTTCACATCTACGTTTTGCACAAAGAACCAAGTGCGCACACAATTTTCGGCCAACGTACAACCTTGTTCCAACAATTGCATCACGTAGTCGTTCAGCAACAAGCGTGTTTGGTATTCCGAAGTAGCGGCACGGTTAAAGGCACTACCCACCCAGAAGTGACGATATTCGCCATGCACCACCTCGAACAATCCACCTTGCGGCATACGAGTTTGCACATCGGTCAGCAAGTAGGCCCAAAGAGCAATCTTTGTACCATTCAAAGGAGGTTGTTCAACCACCGATACAGCACAGCCCGATGTATCATTAGCCATCAGCAAGTCAGCCTGATTAGCGGCATCGCTAAGGAAATAGCGTTTGAACACCGACACGGCACCTGGCAATTGTGCCAACACATCATCGTAGGCCTTAAGCAACTCGTTCAGTTGTTGCTCGTAGCTCAACAATGGGTTCACCACCTCCACAATCAAGTGGTATTCCGATGGGCCATTCGGTGATTTATATTCAAAAAGGGATGTATTACTATTTTTCATGGTGCAAAGATAGTGCAAGGCGAGAGGAGAACAAAATAAATTTATTTATTTTTTATTCCAAGCCGCAGCCTATCTTATCTAAAGATAGGAAATATTTACCAATTAGCGATAACGATAGGCAAAGATAAAGTAAACCACCAAGCATACAAGCATCAATAACGATAGCAACAGAATAATACCGGGCAAGATGGTATTATAAGTTTGCGCCGCCAACGTCAACACCGAGCACAAAGTCATTAGGCTGAAAATGATATTCAACACCCTAGACAAGCGCACGACCAACAAGTATTGCATACCCAAGTTCTGCTTGGTAATGCGAAAGGGAAATGATATCTTTTGCGGTGAAGCATAACCTAACCGATATAACACAAATGTCATAATAGGTATTACAAATGGGCATAGCCATAGTAAGATGGGTGGTTTTATCGGCAACGAATAGATACCATAACATGCAAGGCCAAAGGCAACCACACTAATCACAATTGCCACTACCTCAAGAATCCTATCTATAACCGAAGGCGTAAAGCGAACCGACAATTCGTCGTCCACATAGTATCGCCCTAAATTAATCGTTGTTCTCTTCTTCTTTGTCATATTGTTGTTTTTTAGATTTTTGCAATCGTCCATGCTTCTTCAATGCCTCAGCAATAATCCACTGAAGTTGTCCATTGGTGCTACGAAACTCATCGGCTGCCCACTTCTCGATGGCATCCATTGTTTCGACATCAATACGAAGCACAAAGTTTTTGGTTATATTTTCCTTCTTAGCCACGGATAATTACTGTTCTTGATAAATAAATTTCGCCATATCTTTCGCTACATACGCCGGCACACGAGCGGGTTGGTTATACTCTTGCGGAGTAGCC
>JAGBWA010000029.1 GCA_017630035.1 Bacteroides sp. | reverse complement strand
GCCGTTTCTTCTTGAAACGGCCGTTACTATTATATATAAGGTGTATTACCAATTCTCTTTCTTCACTTCGAAGTGAGCTTTTGGGTGAGCACATGCCGGACAAAGCTCAGGCGCTTCTGTACCTGTATGGATATATCCACAATTGCGACATTGCCAAGTAACTTCAGTGTCTTTTTCGAAAACCTTACCAGCTTCGATGTTCTTAACGAAAGCATTGTAACGCTCTTCGTGACCCTTTTCTGCCACAGAGATAGCACGATACATCATCGCAATTTCGGGGAAACCTTCCTTATCGGCCACTTCAGCGAAGTGAGGATAATCCAACGACCACTCTTCGTGCTCACCAGCAGCAGCAGCTTTCAAGTTATCGAGCGTATTACTAATTACACCAGCAGGATAAGAAGCAGTGATTTCCACCATGCCGCCTTCGAGCCATTTGAACATACGCTTAGCATGCTCTTTTTCTTGGTCGGCAGTTTCTGTAAAGATAGCTGCAATTTGTTCATATCCCTCCTTCTTTGCTACACTTGCAAAGTAAGTATAACGCATACGAGCTTGTGATTCACCGGCAAATGAAGTCAGCAAATTCTTTTCTGTTTGAGTTCCTTTTACACTTTTAGCCATAACAATTATTTATTTAAGTTTATAAACTATTTATTGATAACAATTGCAAATCTAACAAGGTTTTGCATTTCGAGCAAGCCTTTTTTCATTATTTTTCTGTTCCAAATACAAAATAACTACCTTACAACGAATTTATAAAAGAAAAGTTCACTAATTTTGCGCTCTCTTTTGAATTATTAACTTTTTATAGGTAAGTATTTATAGGTATTAAGAAGATGAAAGCGTTCAATTTTAAGCCAAAGCTTTATACAACTTTGCAAAACTACTCGAAAGCCATGTTCATGCAAGACTTGATGGCTGGTGTTATCGTAGGTATTGTAGCTCTTCCTTTGGCTATTGCTTTTGGTATTGCTTCGGGTGTTTCGCCTGAGAAAGGTATTATCACTGCTATCATAGCTGGTTTTTTGATTTCCCTTTTGGGTGGTAGCAAAGTGCAGATTGGTGGCCCCACAGGAGCCTTTATCGTAATTATTTATGGCATTATCCAGCAATATGGCGAAGCCGGATTGATTGTAGCCACATTGATGGCGGGTGTGCTATTAGTATTGTTGGGTGTATTCAAACTGGGTGCCGTTATTAAATTTATTCCCTATCCCATCATTGTAGGTTTTACCAGCGGTATTGCTGTAACCATCTTCACTACGCAGATAGCCGATGTGTTCGGTTTGACGTTTGGTGACGAGAAAGTGCCTGGCGACTTTATTGGAAAATGGATGCTCTATTTCCGTCACTTCGATACAATTAATTGGTGGAACACCGCTATCAGCATATTGAGTATCATTATCATTGCCATTACTCCTCGTTTCTCGAAGAAGATTCCTGGCTCGTTGGTAGCCATTATTTTGGTAACAGTTGGTGTTTACTTGCTTAAGATGTATGGTGGAATTACTTGTATCGACACTATTGGCGACCGCTTCAGCATCAAGTCTGAACTTCCAGATGCTGTAGTACCCGACTTGAATTGGGAAGCCATTCGCAACCTCTTCCCCGTAGCCGTTACCATTGCCGTGTTAGGTGCTATCGAATCATTGCTTTCGGCAGCTGTGGCCGATGGTATGATAAGCGACAAGCACGATTCGAACACCGAATTGATAGCACAAGGTGTAGCTAACATCGTTACTCCATTGTTTGGCGGTATCCCTGCTACCGGTGCCATTGCCCGCACCATGGCTAATATTAACAATGGTGGTAAGACTCCTGTTGCCGGTATTGTGCATGCCGTTGTGTTATTGCTAATTCTACTCTTCTTAATGCCATTGGCTCAATACATTCCTATGGGCTGTTTGGCTGGAGTATTGGTGATTGTATCGTATAACATGAGTGGATGGCGCACCTTCAAAGCATTGATGAAGAACCCAAAATCGGATGTAACAGTGTTGTTGATAACCTTCTTCCTCACTATTATCTTCGACCTTACCATTGCCATCGAATTTGGTTTGGTAATTGCTTGTGTACTCTTTATGCGTCGTGTAATGGAAACTACCGAAATTTCGGTTATCCAAAACGAAATAGATCCATCGAAAGAAACCGATATGGCTTTGGCCGAAGAACATTTGATTATTCCCGAAAAGGTGGAAGTGTACGAAATCAATGGTCCTTACTTCTTTGGTATTGCCACTAAATTCGAAGAAATGATGTCGATTTCTGGCGAACGTCCACGTCCGAAAGTGCGTATTGTTCGTATGCGTAAAGTACCATTCATCGACTCTACAGGTATCCACAACTTGGAAAATCTCTGCATGATGTCGCAAAAGGAACACATCACCATTGTACTTTCGGGTGTAAACGAGAAAGTACACAAAGTACTCGAAAAGTCTGGATTCTACGAATTGCTGGGTAAAGAAAATATCTGCCCCAACATCAACGTAGCTTTGGAACGTGCCAAGGAGTTGGTTTAATCCAACCCCCAGGAACGAAGATTAATTTGTTTCTCGACAGCAACTTCTATATCGTCGGGCAAAGCCGGAAAGAAATTTATGCCGGTTAAAGCTTCTACCTCGTCAATACTTTTGGCATACTTGCCTAAGTGTTGACGAGTGTTTTTATTCTCAAAGATAAAACCCAATGCACGCGGTTGCTTGCCTGATGTGCTTAGTATTACCTTAAAGAAAGCATCGGGCACTACCACTTTTTGCTTTCTACCAATTGTTTTGGGCGATTTATTTGTTACAATAGGGCCACACACCACATACAATCCATCCTCTTTTTCTGCCCAAAAGCGACACATCTCTTCCAAGTCGTTCCAATCTCCACTATTCAGTTTATGGTCTTGCGGACACATATTGGTCATATAAAAACTCTCTTGCATCGCTTTCCAATTGTATCGGTTATCACCAGCCGGACACATGTGTCCACGGTCGTATCCCGAACCACGATAATCGTTCGTAGTAACAGCTTCCGACTCTTTCAAATCAGGATCAGGCAAAAATTCATTGCTGCGCTCTTCCCTATCTTCCAATTCACTTCTATCAATTTTCCATGCCACCCAATTAGGCATTTTCCATTGTTTATTATACGAAGTAATATAGTTCATGCGTTGCATGATGCGTTCCGAACGATTTTTAATAGATGCCGGACGCTCCAAATTCTTTATATCCGATAGGTTTACTACCTCTTTTTTTGTGTTTTTAGTAGAAACTTCCACTTTCTTCTCCGGCACATTTTGCTTCACCTCTGCCTTTATAGTATTTACCTTTATCGGTTCTACTTTATCTACTTCGATAGCATCAATCTTATCTACTACCACTTTTTCTTGCTTATCCGAACCGAATCCAAAACCTAAAATGGCCTCGTGAAACCAACAAACCAAAGCAACTACAATGATCAAAATCAGATAAAGTAACTTCGAACTGCTTTTCTTCTTGCTACTCTTTATATTTTTTTTCTTTGCCATATACTAAACCTTATTTTAATACGATACACTTACGTTAATACCTGCTTCACGCACCTTTTCGGCTATTCCATCCAGCTCTTCGTGCGTAGCTTTCAACAATCCTTCTACCGGTGTTTCACGATCGATGGTATAAATCATCACTTGACTGGGCGCAATTTCTTTAACCGTTTGCAACCAAGGCAATACATACTTATCCGTAGTATTATTCACATCTACTCCGCGGTATTCGCCCTTCAAAAACATTGTCTGAATGATGCAATGACCTTCGAATGCTTTCATTCGTTCGATAACAGCCGGTAACGAATAGCGTCCCACTGGTGCATCAATCAAGCGAATATAGGCTTCATCTACCGTATCAAGTTTCAAAATATTATTATCTACCTGATTCAATGCCTCGAAAACGGCAGGTTTATGCAACATTGTAGCATTACTTAGCACACTTACCTTTGCATTTGGAAAGTATTTATTACGCAAGTAAATGGTATCTTCCATGATTTCGGCAAAATGCGGATGAGCCGTTGGTTCACCATTACCGGCAAAGGTAAGTACATCGGGAAAAGGACCATTCTGTTGCATATCCAACAAACGTGCTTCCAATGCCTCGGCCACCTCTTGTCGGGTAGGGCGTGGCGAAGAGGGACGGAAGTGTTCATTCAATCCACATTCACAATAAACACAATTAAAGCTACACAACTTACCATCGGCAGGCATCAAGTTTATTCCCAACGAAACACCCAACCTGCGCGAGTGTACAGGACCAAATATCGGTGAAGGATAAATAACTGTCATACCTTAAATCTTGTTTAATTATCGTACAAAGGTATAAAGAAAAGTGAAGAAAGTATGAATTTTACATGAAATAACTTACATTTGCAACATGAAAGCATGGGGTAATATTATGATTTTTATGCTTTTCTTACTTTCGTTTGGCAAAGTAAAAGCACAAGTCATTACTGAAGATGTTTCAGCAATGGAAAAACCTGTTACCTTAGCACCCATGTGCATATACGAAGGGGATACTATTCCTTACTTCACACTTCCCACCGTACACATCTTTAAACCGCTCTATTTTAAGAACAATCGAGAAAGACAAAAGTACACTAAATTGGTGCGCGACGTAAAAAAAGTATTGCCTATTTCCAAAGAGGTGCGCAAAGCAGTAATAGAAACCTACGAAGTACTACAAACACTACCAACTGAAAAAGCGCGTCAAGCACACATCAAAGCCGTAGAGAAGAGTATAAAGAAACAATATACCCCGATAATGAAGAAACTAACCTTTTCGCAAGGAAAGTTACTTATTAAATTGGTAGATAGACAAACCAACTCTACTGGATACGAGTTGGTACAAGCATTTATGGGATCGTTTAAAGCCGGATTTTACCAAGCATTTGCTGCATTGTTTGGTGCCAGCTTAAAGAAAGAATACGATGCCGAAGGCGATGATGCCATGACAGAGCGAGTAATTATCTTGGTAGAAAACGGACAAATTTAATACTACTTCATTAATCTTTCGGCACATTGATAAATCACAATACCGGCTGTTACCGATACGTTCAATGAATGTTTCGTACCATATTGCGGTATCTCTATACAACCATCGCTATTATCAATTACCGCTTGATCCACTCCCTTCACTTCATTTCCAAAAACAATGGCATATTTTTTGGTAGCATCCATTTCCCATTTATCAAGCATAGTGCTACCTTCGGCCTGTTCAATAGAGAATACTAAATAACCAGCTTCTTTCAATTCATTCACCGCATCGATTGTATTCTTTGCATATTTCCAATCTACGGTAAATTCAGCACCCAATGCTGTTTTGTGCATTTCGGCATGAGGAGGTACAGCTGTTATACCACACAAATAGATACACTCTACACGAAAAGCATCCGATGTACGAAACACACTACCTATGTTGTGCAAACTTCTCACATTATCCAATACAATCACCAACGGCAATTTATCTGCCTCTTTAAATTCTTTTACACTGATTCTATTCAGTTCGGTAATTTTCAGTTTACGATACATAGCTATACATTTCTTACGTTATCGGTGCAAAAATACAATTTTCTGTTCATTTATCGGTTAATAACTTGTGGAAAACCTGTGGAAACTACTATTATAAATTTAGGCTAAAAAAGTTGGAAGTATTATTTATTATGTTATTCCAATCCAAAAATTAAATCTCCAAAAAAGTTAGCACAAAGTTTTATCACCAATATCAACCCATTTTTCAATACTTAAATATAGTTACTTCGCCCGAAAGTTATTAACTTTGCACTTTATAAACAGGTTGTTAATAAATAGAATAAAAAAAGTAATATCTTATTTATTATCAATCGTTACGGCGAATATAGACAATGTGGAAAACTCACTAATAACTTTTTACCTAAGACTAATAAGTTAAAAAGCAAATAAAAAGCATTTTTGTTATCAACATTATCAACCGCCTATCATCATCATCAAAGATTTATTCTTTAAAAAAAGAGAAATAAAATATATATAATTATGGATAATCTGATTGAAGCTATCAAGCAACTGAAGAAAGAGAAGAATGCCGTTATTTTGGGTCATTACTACCAACGTAGCGAAATACAAGAGATATCCGACTTTGTAGGCGATAGTTTGGCGTTGGCTCAATGGGCAGCAAAAACCGAAGCCGACATTATAGTAATGTGTGGTGTTCACTTCATGGGCGAAACCGCCAAAGTGCTTTGTCCCGATAAAAAAGTATTGGTGCCCGATATGGAGGCAGGTTGTTCGTTGGCCGATAGCTGTCCGGCCGATAAATTTGCTCAGTTTGTTCATGCGCATCCCGATCATACAGTAATCTCCTATGTTAATACTACAGCAGCCGTAAAGGCAGTAACCGATGTGGTTGTTACCTCTACCAATGCTCGTCAGATTGTAGAAAGTTTCCCCAAAGATGAGAAAATAATTTTTGGTCCGGATAAAAATTTAGGTGGATATATCAACCGTGAGACAGGTCGCAACATGTTACTTTGGGACGGAAGTTGCCATGTACATGAGCAATTCTCGGTGGAAAAGTTGGTTGAAACAAAAGCACAACATCCCGATGCACTTATCTTGGCACACCCCGAATGTAAGCAAGCTATCCAAGAGATGGCGGATGTTGTAGGCTCTACAGCTGCGCTTTTAAAGTTTGCCGTTATTCATCCAGACAGAAAGTATATTGTAGTAACCGAATCGGGTATCTTGCACGAGATGCAAAAGAAATGCCCCAATACAACCTTTATACCGGCGCTTCCAGAGAACGATTCGTGTGCATGCAATGAATGTAGCTACATGCGCTTAAACACGCTTCAAAAGCTCTACGATTGCTTGAAAAACGAATCGCCCGAGATAGTAGTGGATAAGGAGATAGCCGAAAAGGCGGTACACCCCATCGAACGCATGTTAGAGATATCGGAAAAGTTAGGATTATAATAAAAAAGGTGATGCTTGTTATTGCATCACCTTTTCTATATTATTTCAGTAAGAACTTACAAAGCTTCTGTGTAGCTATAGCTCGATGGCTGATTTTATTCTTTATATCATCACCCAATTCAGCAAAAGTCTTATCATATCCTTCTGGTACAAAAACAGGGTCGTATCCAAAACCAGACGTACCTTTACGTACTTTAATGATGCTTCCTTTTACAATACCTTCGAACAGATGTTCCTTTCCATTAACAATAACTATAATAGCCGTACGGAATTGTGCTTTTCTGTTTTCTACTCCATCCAATTCCTTCAGTAACTTTTGCATATTAGCTTCCGAATTATGGCCATTTTCGTCTGCATAGCGAGCCGAATAAACTCCTGGTGCACCATTCAAGGCCTCTACCTCCAAACCGGTGTCATCGGCAAAGCAATCCACTCCAAAACGTTCATAAATATACCTTGCTTTTAGTAGGGCATTTCCTTCCAAAGTATCGGCTGTTTCGGGGATATCATCATAACAATCGATATCCTTCAAACTTTGCACTTCGATGTTTTCTCCTAAAATGGCTCTTACTTCGTTAAGTTTATGTGCATTGTTTGTGGCAAAAACAATTTTCTTACTCATTTTCCTTTTTCACTTTCACTTTTAGTCTGTCAAAACCTTCGCCATATACACCAATTACTTGGCTTTGCGAAATAAATGCGTTGGGATCTATCTGTTTCACCAATCGGAAAATCTCTACCGATTGGCGTTTATAGGCCAATACCACCAATACCTTTACATCTTTTTTGCTATACCATCCCATGCCGTGTAGCACTGTTACACCACGGCGGGCATCGCGCGAAATGCGGTCGGCAATCTTTTCATACTCTTTCGAGAAGATAAGGAATTGCACCGATTGGCGAGCACTGTTCACGATGTAATCCAATACAAATCCAATAACGAATAGTGTAACGAATCCAAAGATTACTCTTCGCCAATCGTGGAAGATGAAGTAGCAAGACGAGATGATGAACACGTCGCAAATCATAATCATGCGTCCCAGTGTTACATCGCGATACTTATTGATAATAGCTGCAATAATATCTGTACCACCTGTGCTACCATTGTAATTGAATACAATACCCAATCCGGCACCACACATAGCTGCACCTATCAAACAAGCCATAAAGTCTTGTCCCGGTCCTAATATTTGCGGAAGTTCGCCTGTATCGGTTTTCACTATAATCTGCATCACTTCGAGCATAAACGTCAGCATAAAAATAGCAAACGAGGTTTTTATACTGAATTTAGGCCCTAATATTTTGAATGCAAACAACATCAGCACCACATTGATTAAGAAGTAGGTGTACTGAATAGGAAATCCTGTTGCATAATAAATAATAGCACTGATACCGGTTGTTCCGCCAGTAGAGATTTGATAGGGTAGCAAGAAAGCTACCCATCCCAATGCATAGCAAAACAGGCCAAAGCTTATAAAGAAGTAGTCTTTTACTTCTCTAATTAAATTGGCTTTGCTCAACTTAAGGTTCATGGTCGAAAGTTTTTTACTTAATAACGATGTTTACAATCTTCTTTGGCACTACAATCACCTTTACGATGCTCTTACCTTCCATCCATTTGGTAGCGCGTTCGTCGGCAATAGCAGCTGCTTCAATGCTCTTAGCATCGGCATCGGCAGGGAATTCCATGTTGAAACGAGCCTTACCGTTGAACGAGATGGTATAGTTTATCGAATCTTCTACCAAGTATGCTTCGTTAAATGCCGGCCATTGTGCATCGCACACGCTTCCTTCATTGCCTAATGTTTCCCAAAGTTCTTCGCAAACGTGAGGTGCAAATGGTGCAAGCGTGATAATCAGTTGATTAAGAATATCCTTCTTGCTACACTTCAATGTAAAGAGTTCGTTTACGCAAATCATGAATGCCGAGATAGAGGTGTTGTACGAGAAGGTTTCGATGTCGCCGCTTACCTTCTTGATAAGTTTGTGAAGCGATTTCAATTCCTCTTTTGTAGCTGCTTCGTCGGTTACAAGGTATTGTCCGTTGCGATCGTAGAAGAGGCTCCAGAATTTCTTTAGGAAGCGGTGTACACCATCGATACCATTTGTATCCCATGGTTTTGATTGCTCAACAGGGCCAAGGAACATTTCGTACATACGCAATGTATCGGCACCATATTTCTCTACAATCATATCAGGGTTCACTACGTTGAACATAGACTTCGACATCTTCTCTACCGCCCATCCGCAGATGTACTTGCCATCTTCCAAGATAAATTCGGCATTGTTATATTCCGGACGCCATGCTTTGAATGCCTCTACATCCAATACATCGTTCGATACGATGTTTACATCCACGTGTAGTGGGGTAGTGTCGTATTGTTCTTTCAATCCAAGTGATACAAACGTATTGGTATCCTTGAT
>JAGBWA010000028.1 GCA_017630035.1 Bacteroides sp. | reverse complement strand
TATTCCTATTGATTTGTTTCTTATTGGGCGCAAATTACTTCTTAAAAGAATTTGGGTAATATATATAATATTTGTAGCGCGAATATGATTGCCCAAATCGCGATTAGGATAATGTATTTATACTGCTCCATACCTCCTTCAGTTTTCTTATATTTTTTCATGAAGTCCTCGATAGTAAATATTAATCCTGCGATGAATAAGATTTCAAGAACAATGAGTATGAACAGTACTTTATCCATTGATTCCGATTCTAAAAGTGAATATTGAAAACAGGATTGATGTAACAATCCAAACGAATATCAAGAATATATATTTATATTTCTCTGTACTATCTTTTGCCTTTTTATGTTTCTTTATAAAGTCTAAAATGGTGAGTATTACAGCAATAATATATATTATTCCTAATACTATAAATTTTACATTGAAATTTTCCATGATTACTCGTATTTTTTAATTAGTAATTTACATTGTATCCGTTATGTTGACTAATAACCAAGCTAGTAATGCAAGAAAGATAGAAATAGAAGTAAAGCCTACTGTTATCAAGGTAAAATCCCTATTCCTTTTTACTTTCTTGAATGGATATATGAGATGACTCAATGTACACCAAACAAACAATAGGTAGAACGACAACGATGGTGAATTAAACAACTCATCTGTCCAAATTCGGGAAAGCATGTATAACACCCAAAATGAACTGATAGAACAAAGTAAGTAAGATAGATACTCATTCTTTGGACCAAAATACTTTGGAAATAACCAATAGAGGATTGTCATAATTACAACGACCAATCCGATAGAAGCAAAAAAGTTCATCATTTGATTGCATTATTAAATTATGCACAAAAGTAATTACTATAGATTTATTGATGAATTTTTACTAAATAATAATGTTATATCATCATTTTTGTATATTGTTTATATACAATCTGTTATGTCTGTTGCTTAATTTAAAAATTATACTCGTATTATTGTGCGGTAAATAATCTACGAAACAGCCTCTAAAAACTCTTTTTTATGAGGTGTATCTACATTGGAAATTGTAGCTTTGGCTTTGGTTAGACGTTTGTAGATGGTGATAGGCTTAACATTGAAAAAGATGCTGATTGCATTGACCGAAAAGCCGGCGATGTGATAACAAAGCAGTTGGTAAGTCTCTTCCGACAACTCGGTTTCTGCACGAAGGTGAGAAATGATATTGTCGTTATACTTATTTACGAGTTGTTCCAACTCCTTGTACGATTTTTTGTCTTCTACAAGTTTGCTGACTTGTTGCTTTACCTCGCGATAGATGTCCTTCTTGCGTTGTTCGGTTGTCTCTTCTTGGTAATAGACATTTATTAAAGCATTGATTGTTTTAAACTGTCCTTTAAAGAGTTGATGAATCTGTTGTGTTTGCAGTTCGTTGCGTGTGTTCTTTTCCGTGAGTTCGTGTTGTACTTCGGTAAGTGCAACCATGTAATTGCTTATTTCTGCCTTCAACAACCTGACTAATTTGAAAATCAAGAAGAACTTTAGCAGAAGTAGAACTAAGAAAATGACAATTATCACGTTCCTGTCTGTTTCTATTGATTGTATGGCAAGTGATTGTTGCTGAACAACGTTCAGTAATGAGTCGCAACGATGCACCAGACTATCATTTAAAGAAACAGCAGGAACAATATTCATTTGGATGTGTTAGAGTATTAAAATTAATCTATTCTAAATATTTAGTAATCTTTCCGCTGATTTGCAGTAGGGAGATTTCGCAAAGTTTGGTGTTGTACTCGGCGGCAAGGATGCGCTCTTCGGCATCGAGCAGGCTTTTTTGTGCTTCGCGCATTTCGATACCCGAGAGGTCGCCCAGCATGTAGCGTTCCATGGCAATGTCGTGATTGTCCTTGGCAGCAATTAGGTTCTGGCGTTCCAAGTTCAGCATTTGCAAGTTGTTTTGGTAGGCTTGCCACAAGTTGCTGAGGTCGGCACGTAGGGCTTGTTCCAACTCATTGCGCTCAAGGCGAGCATTTTGTACGGCGATTCGAGCATTCTTGCGTTGGCGGTTGCGGTTGCCATCGAACAGCTTAAAACCTATTGTTACTCCAAAATTGGGGCCGAAATTTGAGCGTTGACTATTGGCGGCAATCTCATATTTATTGTGCGAGTAGCCATAACCGGCATTCAGCTTCAAGTATGGGTAGTCGCGTGCGCATACCTTTTTATAATCCAATTGCGCCAATCGGTTGTTTTGCTCTGCCTTTAGCAAGTTGGCATTGGTTTGCATGGTAGCATTCCATAACTCTTCGAAATTTAAGGTGGCATTCACGTCGATGAGGCTGTCTTGCGTGTGGATAGGTTGATCCACGTTCTCGTTGGCCATCAGTTCGTTGAGTTGGATGCGCGAGGTATGTAACAATTCTTGTTGCTTCATATATTGCGCACTGTCAGCATTAAAATCCACCTTGGCTTGTTGGTAGTCCAATCGCGAGAAGTTTCCGATGTTATAACGCTCTTCTACAATGCGTAGGCGCTCTTTCGATAATGATACGGCATAGCGGAAATTCTTCAATCGGATAGTTTGTTGGATGAAGTTGTAGTATTCTGCTGCCAGATTGGCTATCAAATCTTCTACGGCAATGCGTGTGTTCGTTTCGCCTTGTCGCTCCAACTCCTTCAAGCGTTGGTAGTTGGCTTGGATGTTGAAGCCGTCGAAGATGGTCCAGTTCAAGCTGACTCTGGCATCCAATGTTTGGTTGAATACTCCGTTCTCTTCGGTTGTTTCGCCGGTTGCTCTCAGTGTGCTCTCCGTGTTGTCGATGTTTCCGCTATATCCGGCCGATAGGTCTAATGTGGGCAAGTAGCCTGCATTGGCCAATGTAGCATTGTTGTGCGTAACTTGTTCATCGTTTCGCACAATTTTCAGCGAATAGTTGTTGTCGAGCCCTTTCTCTAAGCACGACTTAAGCGTGTAGGTAGCTGCTTGTTGCGCATAGCTGTTGGCAACACAAAGCGCCACTATGATAAGTAATATATTTCGTTTCATTGTTTCTGATTTCTACTGGTAGATATATAAAGGTATATGGCCGGTACAATGTACATGGTGAGCAGTGTAGATACCAACATACCACCTACAACGGCTATACCCATAGCAATACGTTGGTTACAACCTTCGCCTGTGGCAAATGCCAATGGAAGGAGGCCTAAGATGGTAGATGCACTGGTCATCAAGATGGGGCGCAAGCGTTGTTGTGCAGCATCGCGGATGGCTGTCAGTTTGTCTATTCCGGCTTCTTGCTTTTGGTTGGCAAACTCCACAATCAAGATACCGTTCTTTGCCACCAAACCAATCAGCATGATGATACCAATCTGGCTGAAGATGTTCATGGTAATGCCACTGAAATACATGAAAATCAGCGCACCGGCAATGGCCAATGGCACTGTGAGCATAATGACAAGCGGGTCTTTGAAACTTTCGAATTGTGCCGACAGAATGAGGTAAATTAGCACAATGGCCAAAATGAAGGCAAACATCAAACTTGAAGAACTTTCGCGATACTCCTTCGACTCGCCCGAAAGAGCCGTGCGGAAGGAGTCATCCAATGTCTCTGCCGCTATGCGATCCATCTCGTCCAAACCTTGTCCGATGGTTTTCCCTTCGGCCAATCCGGCAGATATTGTTGCAGATACGAAACGGTTGTAGCGGTACAATTGCGGTGGTGCAATGCCATTTTCAAGTTCGATGAGGTTGTCCAACTGAATCATCTCGCCTTGCGAACTGCGAATGTAAATACCCTTCAAGTCTGAAGGTTTGTTGCGTTGCTGGCGATTGATTTCGCCGAGAATTTCGTATTGCTTGCCATTCATGTAGAAGTAGCCCATGCGTTGTCCGCTCAAGCCATATTGCAACGTTTGAGCAATGCTTCGTGTGCTAATGCCCATGATACTGGCTTTGTCGCGATTGATGTTGATACGTGCTTCTGGCTTACTGAATTTCAGGTTCACGTCGGCCATTTGGAAGATGGGACTTTCATCGACCTTAGCCATAAAGGTGGGCAAAATCTCTTGCAGCTTGTCTATGCTAGTAGCTTGCAATACATACTGTATAGGCATACCTCCACGTCGTCCGCCAAAGGATGATGATTGCTGCACAAACGAGCGGGCTTTTGTTTTGCGTTGCACGGCTGCCGATAGCTTTTCGGCCACTTCCATCTGCGAGTAATCACGGTCGGCAATATCCTTCAAAGTAATCTGTACGCTACCGCTACCGCTTGATACACGCGCTGTAACGGCTTCTGCATCAGGAAGAATAGAATCGACTAACAAGTTGATGTCTTCTGTGTAGTCGCGGATATATTCGTAGGTAATACCTTCGGGTCCTCGGGTATTGATGTTGATTCGCGAGCGGTCTTCCATGGGTGCCATTTCGGCCGGGATGGTGTTCCACAATACAAGAATCAGTACCATCATAAGGGCAATGAAAGGCAGTGCCAACCACTTCTTGTTAATGAACGCCTTCAACGATTTGCTATAGATATTGTTCAAGCCTACAAAGAAAGGCTCGGTTATTTCGTAGAACTTGCTCTGCTTTTCGCGTTTCACCAACAATTTGGTTGCTAGCATAGGGGTAAAGGTCAATGCTGCTACCGATGAAATGACAACTGCTCCCGATACCACAATACTGAATTCGCGGAACAATCGGCCGGTGGTACCCTCCATAAACACAATGGGAAAGAATACTGCCACCAAGGTGATGGTGGTGGAGATGACGGCAAAGAAAATTTCCTTAGCTCCCTCGATACCTGCCTCTTTCGGTTCCATGCCTCGCTCTATGCGTACATAGATATTTTCGGTCATTACAATGGCATCGTCCACTACCAATCCCACGGCAAGAACCACTGCCAGCATGGAGAGTACGTTGATGGAGAAGCCTGCCAGGTACATTACAAAGAACGAGCCAATGAGCGATACTGGAATCACGATACATGGCACCAGCGTTACGCGCCAGTCTCTTAGGAACAAGAAGATGATGATGATAACCAATACAAAGGCTTCGTACACTGTGTTCTTTACTTCGTTGATAGAGGCACGGATAAATCGGGTATTGTCGAAACCATACGTATAGGTCACGTCGTCGGGCAAGTCTTTCTTCATGCGCTCCATGCGTTCATACACAGCATCGGCAATATCAATATGGTTAGCACCTGGTTGCGGTATCACTACCACACCCACCATTGGCACTCCATTCATCTTCATGTAGCTCTTAATGTCGGCCGGACCTAATTCCGCACGTCCCACATCGCTGAAGCGTACAATGCGGTTGCCATCCTCTTTCAATACCAAATTGTTGAACTGTTCGGCAGTAGTCATCAACCCCATGGTACGAATAGTCAACTCGGTGGTGTTTCCTTCGATACTTCCCGATGGTAGTTCCACGTTTTCGCTATCCACAGCACTCTTAATGTCCATGGGTGTAATGCCATATCCCGCCATCTTGGCCGGATCCAGCCATAAGCGCATGGAGTATCGCTTTTCGCCCCAAATGCTTACACCACTCACATCGCTGATGGTTTGCAACTGTTCTTTTACGGTGAGGTCGGCTATCTCGCTTAGCTCCAGCAACGAACGTTTGTCGCTTTGCAAAGCTACCATTAAGATAGGTGTTGCATCGGCATCGGCTTTCGATACAGTTGGTGGGTCGCAGTCGCGCGGAAGGAAACGTTGTGCTCGCGACACCTTATCGCGCACGTCGTTGGCCGCCGTTTCCAAATCTACTGACAATTCAAACTCTACGGTGATGCGTGAAGAGCCTTGTTGGCTCACACTCGATAGCGAACGAATGCCGGGGATACCATTGATGTTTTGCTCCAATGGTTCTGTAATCTGATTCTCAATAACATCGGCATTTGCGCCTGGATACGAGCACGATACAGATATGATAGGGTTGTCCACCGATGGATACTCTCTAACCCCTAAATAGGTATAGCCAATTACGCCCAGCAATACAATAATCAGCGTAATCACGGTGGCCAATACCGGTCGCCTGATACTAAGTTCTGATATGTTCATAGGGCTTAATCTACATTATCCAGTGAAACATTCAATCCTGTGCGTAATTGCAGTGTTCCCGATACGATGACAGTGTCGCCAATGTTCAGTCCTTTCAATACTTGTACCTCTTTTTCAGTACGTATTCCGGTTGTGATTTCTGTGGGCATTGCTTTACCATTCTTGTAAAGGAATACTTTGTCCACACCCATTTCGGGAACGATGGCTTGGCTGGGAACTGCCAATGCGTTTTCCACCTCTTGGTTGGTCAATCGAATGCTGGCATAACGTCCAGGCATGATGTCGCCATTGGGGTTTGCATAAAGGGCACGCATGGTCAGCGTGTGTGTTTCCAAGTCAATCTTCGATTCGCGTGCATACACTTTGGCTTGTATGGGTGTTAAACGGCCTTCGATGGTGAAGCTTAGGTTGGTACCGGCTTTTACATCGCTTGCATAGCGTTCGGGCACAGCAAATTCAATCTTCAGGGGTGATACTTTAGTTAGCTTGGCTACGATGGTAGATGGAGATGCAAATTGTCCCACACTGACTTGTCGCAAACCGATGATGCCATCGAAAGGTGCGCGTAGTTCGGTTTGTTGGATATTTGCTTTTACCAAATCTATGTCGGCATTCAATGTAGCCAATTCGGTTTTTACCTGTTCGTATGCTTCTTTACTAACGGCATCACGTTCCAGCAATGCGTTTTGGCGGAACACTCTGTCTTCTGCCAACTTCAGTTGCGATACCAATCGTTGCAGTTGCGCTTGCAAAGGTTTGTCGTTTACTTTAGCAAGTAGTTGTCCCTTCTTAACGAACGTGCCTTCTTCAAAATTTATTTCTGTAATTTTACCAGATGATTCGAAAGATAAGTCCACCTCTTCGTCGGGCATGGTGATACCGGTGATAGGAATTTCTTCTTTCAGTAGTTGCGGTTTAATGGTAATAGCATTTACGTTCAATGCCTTTTTGCCGCGGCTTTGAGCAGCCATTACTTGGTTTGCGGCACTTAATTCTTCATTCTCTTTGGGCATGCTTGTATAGATGCCTCCTGCTACGAGCAGAATGCCAATACCAGCAAAAATGCCCCATTTCATTTTCTTATTCATGTCGTTTAGGGTGTTATTTGAGAGTATTTGACAAAAATAAGAAAAAATAATGAAAAGAAATCTTAAAAAGCAGTGTCCGATTTTTAAAGAATACTAAAAGTTAGTAGGCAGAGCGGTATTTACCCTCTTCCTTATCTTCCAACATGTTGAGGTAGGAATTGTATCGTGATTCGCTAATATAATGGTTTTCAACTGCTTGACGTACTGCGCACCCCGGTTCGTTGCGATGTGTGCAATTGCCATACTTGCAATCGGCCGATGTTCGGAAAATTTCGGGAAAGTAATGACCTATTTCTTCTTCTTCCATATCGAACGTTCCAAATCCCTTTATTCCCGGAGTGTCTATCAAGTAGCCGTTTTGGGGTAGTTCGAACATCTCAGAGAAGGTTGTAGTGTGCATACCTTTTTTGTGTACGGAAGATATTTCGCCTGTTTTGGCAGTTGCATCGGGCAAGATAGCGTTGATAAGGGTAGATTTTCCTACTCCAGAGTGGCCGGATAGCAGCGTGATTTTACCTTCCAACTCGTTGTTGATAGCTTCTATGCCTATTTGTTGCTTGGCCGATACCTTGAAACAGGGATACCCAATGCTGGTATAAAGGTGGATTAGTGCCTCCAAGTAGCTCTTCTCATCCTCGTTGTAGGTGTCTATCTTGTTGAAGATGAGCTTCACTGGTACGCGATAGGCTTCGGCCGAAGCCAAGAAACGGTCGATGAAGGTAGTCGATGTTTCGGGATAGTTAACGGTAACAATTAACATGCATTGGTCCAGATTGGCCGCAATGATGTGCGATTGTTTGGATAGGTTTGATGCACGTCGGATGATGTAATTTTTACGGTCTTCAATTTCGCTGATAAAGGCCGTTCCTTCTTGATTCAGAATGATGTTTACATAGTCGCCTACTGCTACGGGGTTTGTGCTTCGTATTCCTTTCAGGCGAAAGTTGCCTTTTATTTTACACTCTACACAATTTCCCTCGTCAGTTTTTACTAAATACCAACTTCCTGTATTCTTAATTACTAATCCCCTCATGCTTATAAATCTAAAGAGGGTGAGCCATTGTTTTGACGCACCCTCTTTGTTGGATTTTATACCGTCATAATTTCTTTTTCTTTCGCTGCATACATGTCATCAATTTGCTTGATGTACTTGTCGTGCAACTTTTGCAATTTTTCTTCGCCACCTTTTTGAGCATCTTCTGCCAAGCCATCTTTAACGGCTTTCTTCAATGCATCAATGGTGTCGCGACGAGCATTACGCACACTCACTTTAGCCGTTTCAGCTTCGCCTTTACATTGCTTAGCCAATTGTTTACGACGTTCTTCGGTCAAAGGAGGGATACCAATGCGGATAATCTCACCATTGTTTTCGGGCATAATGCCGAGTGGCGAGTCGATGATAGCCTTTTCAATGACGCGGAACATGCTTTTGTCCCAAGGCTTGATGGCGATGCTTCGTGCATCGGGGGTAGTTACGGCTGCCACATTGTTGATGGGCACCATGCTTCCGTATGAATCAACTCGGATACCGTCGAGCAAGCGAACATCTGCCTTGCCTGCGCGGATGTGAGCCAATGCATCTTCCAAATACATGATGGCCATATCCATCTTCTCTTGTGCTTCGTTTAAAATTTCTTTTACGTCTGCCATAATAGATTTATGATTTTTGATTTATGAATTCTGCTTGACTACTTAACTACTCACTACTTGACTACTAATCTTTAGTTGTGAACAAGTGTACCAATGCCTTCGCCAGCCATTACCTTCTTCAAGTTGCCCACGGTGTCCATGTCGAACACAATGATGGGGAGGTTGTTTTCTTTGCACATACAGATGGCCGAGAGGTCCATAACCTTCAGTCCGCGTTCCAATACTTCATCGTAGGTGATGTGGTCGAACTTGGTTGCTGTTGGGTCCTTTTCAGGGTCTGCTGTATATACACCATCCACACGAGTGCCTTTCAGCATTACGTCGGCTTCGATTTCGATGCCACGAAGTGACGAACCTGTATCGGTTGTGAAGAATGGGTTACCTGTACCGGCCGACATAATCACTACTTCGCCAGCCTCCATAGCGTCGATGGCTTTCCATTTGCTATAAAATTCTCCGATGGGTTCCATGCGGATGGCGGTCAGTACGCGTGCTTTAACGCCAGCAGCTACCAATGCCGAGCTAAGGGCCAAGCTGTTGATGACGGTTGCCAGCATACCCATTTGGTCACCCTTCACACGGTCGAATCCTTTGTTGGCACCACTCAATCCGCGGAAGATGTTTCCACCACCAATTACGATACCAATTTGGATACCCATTTCATGAATTTCTTTAATCTGTGCAGCATATTCGGCCAATCGCTTTTCGTCGATGCCATATTGCTTTTCGCCCATCAAACTTTCGCCACTGAGCTTCAATAAGATTCTTTTATAGTTTGCCATTTTCTTGCTATTTTTATTTGTTTGTGCAAACATAGTAAAAATATCTCAAAACTTGGTATATTTGATGTGAATTTATCTAACTTTAATTCCACTTCGCCAATCAGGTTGGATAGGACAACAATCTATTATGGCATTTGCTATTTCTTCATTGGCAACATATATGGTGCGTGTGGCTGCTTCACTTCCTGCTCTTTCTAACCAAGAATCTAAAGTGAAGATATTCCATTCTGAATTTGGCTTGGTGGCTAACATTGTAACTACACTAAGTTGGCTACAGCCCATGAAAATTTCGTTATAACAGCCAACTCGTAATTCCTTTGCATGTAATATAGGGCTTTGCTTTAAAGCAGTACAGTCCATAAACATATGTGAACAACAATACTCTTCTAATACCTTTGCGGATAATTTCGGTGCAGTCTCTAACGAAGTACATTCTCTAAACATATCGGCATAACAACTTTCAGTTAATGTTGTTGCAGGTAATTCCTTTACATTTGTTAATGCAGTGCAACCGTAAAACATCGCTTCATAGCAGTTTTTTGCTAATTTCGTAGCAGGTAATTTTGGCATTGTTGTTAATCTTTTGCAATAGGCAAACATTTCTTTGTAGCAGTTCTCTGCCAATGTTGTAGCAGGCAATTCTGGTGTTTCTATTAGTCCGCTGCAACCAGCAAACATCTCTCTATAGCAATTCTTCGTTAATTCTTTTGCTGGTAATTTAGGTATTTTGGGTATATTCTTGCAGCCTAAAAACATACAATAATAGCACCCTTCGCTTAATTTTGTTATTGGCAAGTCAGGTGCAGACGCTAATACATCGCAGTGCATAAATAATGCTCTGAAATTAGCCTTAGAAGTGTCTGTTGTTCTATACTTTTTATAATCTATCAGCGTGCGAATGTCTCCTGTACATGTTACATAAACACCTTTGTTCTTGAATACAAATGAATAACCATTTGTCCCTTCCGGATTCTTACCGCGCAAGCGAAGCGAACCTTTGTTACCGCCAAAACTTATAGGCATTAGAAAATTGTGCCATGATTCCCATTCGCCCTCTCCTACAGAGTACTCCATTTCGAATTCAGAATTAGGACCATAAAAAACAATCTTTTGCTCTGATTTTGCATTAAACGTAATGTAGGGAATGCTACTTTCTAATTCCTCATTTGGCACACATCCTACAATGAGAAATGTCAATAGAATAAAGAGTAAATTTAGTATTTTCTTCATAACTTATTCTTAGGTAGAATAATTGGTAGATAATTGTTGTAGTGATGATGAGTACAAAGAAACGTGTTATAGCTTAATTATCCAAAAATAATCCAGTTTTTCTCCTTCTTAAGGATTGATTATAATAGAAATCAATCTTTACAAACTAAAAATGCCCTAAAAAAGGCTTTATTGAATTTTCCTCGTGAGGGAGATAATCTACCCTCGTGGGGAAATTTTTTTTCTCTCGTGAGGAAAAAATATCTGCTTCGTAGGGGTGTTTTTTGAAGATTATGAATTTGCTTTACAGCCGGCGGCTGAGCAGTGTCTGCACAATGCCGCGAATCAGCAAGTAACTGATGAAAGCCAGCCATAGAGCGTGGTTGCCCAAATCATTCTTTAGCAAGAAGTAGAGTAGGAAGTAAGCTGTTGCGGCACAAAGCATGGAGAGTAGCATGCCACGGGTGTAGGTGCAACCAATGTAAATGCCATCCCACACAAAGGCAGCCATGCCTGCTACAGGAATGGCAATGGCCCATGGAAAGTATTCGGCCGAAGCGGCTATTACCGATTGCTCGTTGGTGAGCAAACCTAAGAAACCTTCACCACCTATTATATATAATAATGTAAAAAGCAATGTCACGATACCACCCCATCCGAATAGGTGACGGATGGTTTGTTGCAACCCCGTGCGGTTGCCCTCGCCTAAATAGCGGCCACTCAAGGCCTCACCAGCAAAGGCAAATCCATCCATGATGTAGGAATAGAGGGTGAAGAGTTGCATCAGCAAGGTGTTGACAGCTAAAATTACCTCCCCTTGTGACGCTCCTGACGAGGTGAAGAATAGCGTAACGGCCACCAAGCAAAGTGTACGTAGGAAAATGTCACGGTTCACCTGGAAGAAACGCATCAAGGCTGCCTTCGCCCAAACCGATTTGCCAAGGTGCAATAAATTGCCGCATTGCTTGCCATACTGCTTGAAAAGCAAAACAACACCCATTCCGAAACCGGCATATTGAGCAATTAGTGTGCCAAGTGCCACTCCCTCTACCTTCATTCCGCACAGATAAACAAGGCAGAGACTTGCCACAATATTCACCACATTCTGGCAAATGGCTATCCACATAGGTATCTTGCTGTTTTGCATGCCGATGAACCATCCCGTCAGACTGTACAATCCTAACATAGCCGGTGCGCCCCAAATGCAGATGTGGAAATAGGTTGTAGCCAACGATTGTACTTCGCTCGTTGGATGGATGAGGCTGAAGGCTATGCAGCAAATAGGTGCTTGAAGTAAGATGAGTAGGAGGGCAATGCCCAAAGCGATGCTTAACGAACGTTGAAGCCACAAGCGCGTTTCCTCTTGGCTATTAGCACCATAGGCTTGTGAGGTAAGACCGGTAGTGCCCATGCGTAAGAAGCCGAATATCCAATAAATGAGGTTGAACATCATACCACCTACGGCAATGGCACCAATATAGGCCGTTGCGCCCAGATGTCCCACAATAGCTACGTCCACCAATCCCAGCAACGGTACGGTAATGTTGCTTAAGATGGCGGGTAGGGCAATGTGCAGTATCTGTCGGTCGATAGGTTTCATAGTACGTATTGCACTTCTTTGAATAGATACGAGCGTTCTTGGTTGGCTTCGTCCATCAAGACGAATCGTCCATCGGCTTCTACACGCACCAAACGCGCATTGAACAATCCATCTTTGTCTTGGTAGCAATGCAAACCTTCGCGTCTGAATAGCGATGCTGCATAGCGTGTAGCAAGTTCGGATGCGTATGCCGAATCCTCTTTTAATTTTTGGTAGGATTGCTCAATGCGTTGCATCACCTTTTCCAAGATTGTTTCGCGTTGATAGTGCTTCCCGGTAATTTGTTTTAGCGAAATAGGGTTGGGCGCATCGCTGAGAAACACCTCTTGGTTGATGTTTAAGCCAATACCGCTGATGCATCGGCCAATGCTGTTGCCTTGCAAGTCGTTCTCTATCAGTATGCCGCAGATTTTTTTCTCTTTCCAATAGATGTCGTTAGGCCATTTTATACTGATGTCCGAGCAATACTCGTCGAGCGTCTCTTTAATGCCCAACGAGATGAGTTGCGACAACACAAACTGTTGGCGGATAGGAACAAAGGTAGGGTAGCAAACAAAACTGAATAGCAAGTTGGCTCCTTTGGCGGCCTCCCAGCTATTGCCGCGTTGCCCCTTGCCGGCTGTTTGATAGTCGGCACAAATGGTGGTAAACTCCTCAATCTTGTTGTTGCCAGCCCCTTGGCACAACTGTTGCAAATATCTGTTGGTAGAATCTGTTTCGTTTAAGTGTATCATCATAAAAGTATCTGTTCAATAGGAAGAAAAAAAAGCATCTTGAAAATGTTCAATTTGAAACTCCTTTTCCGAGCCGATGGCTGTAATAATGTCGAAACGTACCGGCATATCTATGCCAAACGTCTTGATGTAGGCATCGGTTGCATGCAGAATGTGGCGAATTTTTTGTTTGGTAACGGCCTCTTCGGGCGCTTGCCATTCGTCGGAGGTGCGTGTTTTCACCTCCACAACAATCAGGTAATTGTCTTTTGTGGCAACAATATCAAGCTCTAAATGCTGCTCGCGCCAATTGCGATGGCGGATAGTGTAGCCATTCTTTTCTAAGTAGATAGCTGCTGCTGCCTCTCCCGCTTTGCCCAAACTGTTGTGTTTCGCCATAATAAAAACAGTTTCTTCGTTATTTTTTCTCTTCGGACGACAAAAATACGCTTTTTCTGCTTTGATTTTAAGGAAGTAAGCGTAAATTTGCAAGAAATATGAAAAGGAGGGATATTACACGTGGCAAATTGGCTGCCGAAAAGGCCAAACGGCAGCAACGCATCGTATGCTTGATGAGCGACGATGAGATGAAGATTGTCGATCGTTATCTTGAGCGATACAAGATAACGAACAAGTCGCGTTGGTTTCGCGAGACAATCTTGGCATTTATTCATAAGAACATGGAAGATGATTATCCAACCCTGTTCGGAGAACACGATATGCGCAGATGATGGACGATCAATATTTCATGAAGCAAGCATTGCTCGAAGCCGAAAAGGCTTTCGAACGAGGGGAAGTGCCCGTTGGAGCAGTGGTAGTGTGCAAGGATAGAATCATTGCACGCGCACACAACCTGACCGAAACCCTTACCGACGTAACTGCCCATGCAGAAATGCAAGCGATCACGGCAGCAGCATCGGCTATTGGAGGTAAATATTTGTCCGATTGCACGTTGTATGTAACCGTAGAACCCTGTGTGATGTGTGCCGGAGCCATTGCTTGGTCGCAAATGGGAACCTTAGTGTTTGGTGCCGAAGACGAGAAACGAGGCTACCAACGCTATGCTCCAGAAGCATTGCATCCTAAAACGGTTGTCAAGAAAGGTGTTTTGGCCGATGAATGTGCCACATTGATGAAGCAATTCTTTGCTTCAAAAAGAAGATAGATGAGTTCTGAGTTCTGAGTTACTAATCACTAATCACTAACCGCTACTCCTTAACCTCTTCAAAATCTACATATTCGCCCTCTTCGTCGTCGAAATACTTCTTACGTTTCGGGCGACCGTCTATGCGATCGCTTTTAGGCTGTTGTTGGTTATAACCTTGTGTGTAGGCATTATTGCGCTTGTTGCGGCTGAACAATCCGCGTACAAGAGCAGCAATGAACGTGATGCCAAAAAGGAATATAAATAGGATGAAAATAAGGATGAATCCAATAATAGCAAACATGAAGCGTTAGTTTAGTTTATTGCTTTTTTGTGTAAGAATAGAAAGTAGAATGTACCAAACGATTACGGCTGCAAAACCGGCAATCTTTAGTGTGATAAGCAGAATGGCACTGATAATGACAAAAATAAAAGCGATTTTATTATCTTTCCAAGAAAGGTTCTTAAACTTCAATGAGAACATCGGTATCTCGGAAACCAATAGCCATGAGAATAGGCAAACAAGTGCCAATGTCAGTAGGGGATGATAGCTGGCAATGGGTTTGCAACCGGCTACTAACGAAGCCCAAAAAAGTGCGTTAGCTGGCACTGGCAAACCAATAAACGAAGTGGTTTGTCGTGTGTCGTTGTTAAACTTAGCCAATCGGAGTGCTGAAAAAATAGCAATCAAGAAAGCTGCATAAGGCAACCAATTTGCTAAGAAACTCAGATAGTCGGGATAGTTGATTTCTTTGAATAGGGAGAATACTGTCAATGCTGGAGCTACACCGAAGCTCACATCGTCGGCCAGCGAGTCAAGGTCTTTGCCAATGTTAGAATAGGCATGTAATAGGCGTGCTGCCAATCCATCGAAAAAGTCGAAAACGGCACCAATCACAATGAATAACATAGCCATTTCAAAGTTTGCATGAAAAGCCATAACACAAGCAATGCACCCACTAAAGAGGTTCATGCAAGTCAGTGCGTTAGGAATGTGGCGTGTAATGCAGTTTGCCATACAATGGTTTGTTAAAGTTGGGCAATGATGGTTTGGTTACCGGTGGTTCTTTGTCCCATTTCCACAAGCACCTTTGTGCCTATTGGCAGGTAAACATCTACACGCGAACCAAATTTAATGAATCCCATGTGCTCATCGATGAAGCATTCTTCGCCTTCGGTAGCATAGGTCACGATGCGTCGAGCCATGGCACCGGCAATTTGTCGTGCCATTACTTCCACACCTTCGGGAGTTTCAATCACCACCATCGAGCGTTCATTGTCTGTACTTGCTTTGGGCAACCATGCTTTCATGAATTTGCCATTTTGGTGTCCCACCTTCTTTACGACACCATCCACTGGATACCAGTTGGCATGTACGTTTACCACACTCATGAAGATGGAAATCATCAGTCGCTTGTCGTGGAAATACTCATTTTCATCCACCTCTTCAATCACTACAATTTTGCCATCGGCAGGAGCCACAACCACCTTTTCAGTGTCTTGCTCGAAATAGCGGATAGGGCAGCGGAAGAAATTGACCAATATGGTATATAGGAAAGCGCTGAAGCCTGCAACGATGTAGAAAGGTAACTTATTGTCAAATGCAAAATAGAAAATCGTATTTAAAACAATAAGTATCAGAAGACTGGAGATTAAAGTTCCTGTGCCTTCGTGATGTATTCTGATTTTTTTTAGTTTTTTTAAACGCTTCATTAATACAAATTTCGCTATTAAGGTTGAAATTATCCGCAAAAATAGTTTTATTTTGCTAATATCCCAAGAAAAACAGAGATAAATACATTTGTGTGCAACTTTTTCCTAAATATTTTGGCCGAATCTCTGAATGAATGTACCTTTATGCTCTCAAAAATAATGTTGACCAGTTTTTATGCAAGATTTCGTTCACTTACACGTTCACACCCATTATTCCTTGCTCGACGGGCAAGCCAGTGTTAGCCGTTTGGTAGATAAAGCCATGAAAGACGGCATGAAAGGTATTGCCGTAACCGACCATGGTAACATGTTTGGTATCAAGGAGTTTATAAACTATGTAAACAAGAAAAATAAGGGGCTTGCTCCCGAAGAACGTTTCAAACCAATTATTGGTTGTGAGATGTATGTGGCTCGACGTGGAAAGGAGAAACGCGAAGGTAAACAAGACCAAAGCGGTTGGCACTTGATTGTATTGGCCAAGAACGAAAAGGGTTACCACAACCTGATTAAACTTGTGTCAAGAGCTTGGACAGAAGGTTACTATATGCGCCCTCGTACCGACCGAAAAGACTTGGAGAGGTATCACGAAGGATTGATTGTTTGTTCGGCTTGTATCGGTGGCGAGGTGCCTAAAAAGATTCTGAACGGACAGATGGAGGATGCCGAAGAGACGGTTCGTTGGTATAAGAACCTCTTTGGCGAGGATTACTATTTGGAGTTGCAACGCCATCCGGCAACAGTAGAACGAGCCAATCACGAAGCCTATCCTTTGCAGCAACAAGCCAATAAGGTAATGATGGAATTGGCTAAGAAATACGATATTAAGCTTATCTGCTCGAACGATGTGCATTTTGTCGATGAAGAAAATGCCGAAGCGCACGACCGCCTCATCTGTTTAAGTACGCAAAAAGACTTGGACGATCCCTCTCGTATGCTCTATACCAAGCAAGAGTGGATGAAGACGCGTGCCGAAATGAACGAACTATTTGCCGATGTTCCCGAAGCCCTAAGCAATACTTTGGAGATTCTAAATAAGGTGGAGACCTATTCCATCGACCATGCGCCCATTATGCCCACCTTTGCTATCCCCGAGGAGTTTGGAACGGAAGAGGGTTATCGCAAAACATATACCGAAGAAGACCTATACAACGAATTTACGCAAGACGAAAACGGCAATGTGGTGATGAGTCGTGAAGATGGTGAGGCCAAAATTAAACGCTTGGGTGGTTATGAGAAACTCTATCGTATCAAATTGGAGGGCGACTATTTGGCAAAGTTGGCCTTCGATGGGGCCAAGAAACTTTATGGCGACCCGTTGACCGACGAAGTGGCCGAACGCTTAAAGTTCGAGCTGTATATCATGAAAACAATGGGTTTCCCAGGCTACTTCCTTATTGTGCAAGACTTTATTGCTGCTGCTCGCGAACAGTTGGGCGTTTGGGTAGGCCCTGGTCGTGGTTCGGCTGCAGGTTCGGCCGTTGCCTATTGCTTGGGGATCACTAAGATAGACCCAATTAAGTACGACTTGCTGTTCGAGCGTTTCTTGAATCCCGACCGTATCTCTTTGCCCGATATCGATGTGGACTTTGATGATGATGGCCGTGGCGAAGTGTTGCGTTGGGTAACCGAAAAATATGGCCAAGAGAAGGTGGCGCATATCATTACTTATGGTACCATGGCCACCAAGATGGCCATTAAGGATGTGGCACGTGTGCAGAAATTGCCCTTGCCCGAATCCGATCGCTTGTGTAAGTTAGTACCCGATAAATTGGCATCGGGAAAGAAATTGAATCTGCCCAATGCCATCGAAGAGATACCCGAATTGCAACAGGCAGAAGCCTCGCCCGACCCCTTGCTGCACAATACGATGAAGTATGCCAAGATGTTGGAAGGAAACGTGCGTGGAACAGGTGTGCATGCTTGCGGAACCATTATCTGCCGTGATGATATTACCGATTGGGTGCCAGTGAGTACTGCCGACGACAAGGAAACGGGCGAGAAGATGCTCGTTACCCAGTACGAAGGTTCGGTAATCGAGGAAACCGGCCTCATCAAGATGGACTTCTTGGGTTTGAAGACACTCTCTATCCTGAAAGAAGCTGTGGAAAATGTACGACTTTCGCGTGGCATAGAGGTGGATATAGACAATGTACCCATCGACGACCCTGTTACTTATAAACTCTATTGCGATGGTCGCACCATCGGTACGTTCCAATTCGAATCGCCTGGTATGCAGAAGTACTTGCGCGAGTTGCAACCCAGCACCTTCGAAGACCTTATTGCGATGAATGCCCTCTATCGCCCAGGTCCGATGGATTATATCCCCGACTTTATCGACCGTAAGCAAGGACGCAAACCCATTGAGTACGACTTGCCGGTGATGGAAAAATACCTGAAAGATACGTATGGTATTACCGTCTATCAGGAGCAAGTGATGCTCTTGTCGCGCTTGTTGGCCGACTTTACCCGTGGCGAATCCGATGCATTACGTAAGGCGATGGGTAAGAAGCTTCGCGACAAACTGGATCAGATGAAACCGAAGTTCATCAGTGGTGGTGAGAAGAACGGACACGACCCCAAGATATTAGAGAAGATTTGGGGCGACTGGGAAAAGTTTGCCTCTTATGCTTTCAATAAGAGTCACGCCACATGCTATTCGTGGGTGGCCTACCAAACAGCCTACATGAAGGCCAACTATCCGGCCGAATACATGGCAGCTGTGATGAGCCGAAGCAAGGATATTGCCGATGTTACCAAGCTTATGGACGAGTGTAAGGCGATGAATATCCGTGTGTTAGGTCCCGATGTGAACGAAAGTAACCTGAAGTTTACCGTCAACAAAGACGGCGACATCCGCTTTGGCTTGGGTGCTGTGAAGGGTGTGGGCGAAACGGCCGTGCAAAGCATTATAGACGAACGCCAAAAGAATGGCCCATACGCCAATGTGTTCGATTTGGTGCAACGTGTCAACCTAAATGCTTGTAACCGTCGTGCTATGGAAAGTATGGCGTTGGCCGGTGCTCTTGATAGTTTTGCCGACTTGAAACGTGAACAATACTTTGCCATGACCAACAAGAACGAACCTTTCTTGGATACCTTGTTGCGTTATGGCAACCGCTATCAAGCCGACCAAGCAGCTGCATTCAATTCCTTGTTTGGTGGCGAAAATATGGTGGAGATTGCTACTCCGGCCATTCCGCAAGCCGAGTCATGGAGCGATTTGGAGCGCTTGAACAAAGAGCGTGAATTGGTTGGTATCTATCTGTCGGCTCACCCATTGGATGATTTCCAAATTATCTTGGAACAAGTGTGCAACACCACCATGAAGGAGTTGGAAGATGTTCCTTCGTTGGCCACACGCGAAATTACAATGGGTGGTATGGTAACAAGCTTGCGTACCGGAAACTCTAAAAATGGCAATCCTTATGGCATTGTGAAGATAGAAGACTACTCGGGAACAGCCGAAATACCTTTCTTTGGTCAAGACTGGGTAAACTATCAAGGCTACTTGGGCGAACGTACATTCTTATATATGAAGGCGCGTTGCCAACCCAAACGCTTCAAGCCTGAAGAACTTGAGCTGAAGATAACCTCTATCGAGTTGTTGCCCGATGTGAAAGACCAATTGTTGGAGAAACTCACCATTACTGTTCCGCTCGATGCGTTGGATAAGACATTGGTTATGGAGTTGAGCGAACTTACCCAAAAATCACCGGGGAAAACCGAACTCTGCTTCAATATCGTGGATAATGGAACGAAACAAGCAATTGGATTGAAATCGACCAATACAAAAATATCGGTTAGTCGCGAACTTATTTCATTCATAAATCAGCACGAAGAACTTGAATTCCGAATAAATTAATTATATTTGCACTCACAACCCATAAAATTAAATCATAAATAATAAATCATAAATCAAAACTATGGCATTAGAAATTACAGACAGCAATTACAAGGAAATCCTTGCAGAAGGCAAGCCCGTTGTAATCGACTTTTGGGCACCTTGGTGTGGCCCTTGCAAAATGGTAGGTCCAATCATCGACGAGTTGGCTACTGAGTACGAAGGAAAAGCCATCATTGGCAAGTGCGATGTGGACGATAACGACGATGTAGCTTCAGAATTTGGCATCCGCAACATCCCTACTGTCCTCTTCTTCAAGGATGGTCAGTTGGTAGATAAGCAAGTAGGTTCAGCTCCTAAGGGCACCTATGCGGCTAAGATCGATGCTTTGCTTTAATAATTAGTCTTACCCCAAAATAATCGTAACTATGAGCGATGAATTTTTGAAAGACGATATTGATGATGAAAAGACCATCGAGTTTATCAAGAACTACCTTCCTCAAGATTTGAAGGAAAAATTCTCGGACGATGAGTTCTATTACTTCCTCGATTTGATTGACGAATACTACGTAGAAAGTGGTATCCTCGATGCACAACCCGATGCCGATGGCTGTGTAGAAATCGATTTGGAAAAGATTGTAGATTACATCGTAAAGGAAGCCAAGAAAGACGATATGGGCAACTACGACCCCGAAGAAATCCTCTTCGTTGTTCAAGGCGAAATGGAATACACCGAATCGTTGATGAACGAATAAATGTTACCTTGTTAACTGGTAACAATCGGAAAATACAGAATGCGAATGTTAGGCGTGAACCGTTTGACATTCGCATTTTCTTTTTATGCAAAATTTAGTCATCACTGACGACCGACCTCGATCTTAACTTATGACCAACCTTTGCCTTAAGTTATGATAAAAATAAGCGTTACTTACAGTATGAAGATTTGCTGCATCGCGATGTCGCAAAATCCTATGGGCAAATTGTGTTTTTTTATGGCTTTTGTTGTGATATATTGCGGTTCCGAAACCGCCATTTCGGAAACAGACGTTTCGTGACTATCCATATT
>JAGBWA010000027.1 GCA_017630035.1 Bacteroides sp. | reverse complement strand
GGCTGCTCAAAGAGTTGCTATCGCCTTCGCCCACTTGATAGTAGTGCAACCAACCCAATCCCATTTGAGTTTCAATCTCAAAGTGACGAGGCATGCCTTTATAACCAGCAAATAGGTTCATCAAGTTGATGCGTCCCAACATGCTAAGATCTGTAGCATCTATAGCAGTTTTACTACCTGTAGTATTTACATAGCCCAAACCTTGTATGCTGAGACCTAAGACTGGAGTTACTTGCTTGTTGATTTCCAAACCCATTGCTGGTCGCATACTCTTGGTGAATTTGCTATTGGTTATCTTTGCGGTAGAACCAGTGACCAGTCCAATTGACCAATTGTCTGAAAAGTTGGTTCCTTGGAGTGCGGTTTGTGCTTGTAGTGACAATGCACCAAGCACAAATGCTGAAAGTAGAATAGTTTTTTTCATACGTCTTTTCTATTTTTAGTGAATAGTTTAAGTTGCTTTCACTGATAAAAACAGAAAATAGTATGATTGGTTCACAAGATGTAGGAAAAAAGTATCTGTATTGGCTATTCAATAGCTTTGAATACAGGCTTGTCTTGTAGCACTTCACGGTCGTATCCATACCAAACGCATCCTTTAGGAGTAGGCAAAACACATAGGCGCATCTCTTTATGGTAGTTGCCATATACTATTTGCCATTTCTCAGGCGGAGTGAGGTGCTTGGTCCTAACCGATTCGGTGGGTTGCTTCTTTAGGGACAAACCATTTTCTATCCATGCCATTGATACTTCGACTAGGAATGCAGGATAATGCTCACGGCAATACTCATAAAGAATCAATCCACGTTTTTCAAGGCTCAGAGGTTGGTCTATTAAGCCTATGTGGATGTAGTGTTGCAAGAAGTTTGCCAAGAATTGATTATCGTGTAGCATCAACAGTTTAAACACTTGTTGCCAAGCTTCGGTGTTGTAGTAATTATCGAGTAGGCGGGAGAGTTGGCGTGCTGTTTGCAATTCCTCAATGCTTATTTCGCGCGTTTGTAGTACTTCGTAAGGAGGTAGAGGCGAGTAGCAGATACCTAACTCTTCGGCACGTTGGCGCATTTCTGATCCAGGTAGCAATTTCAATAACTCTAATTGTATTTCACCGGCATTGTATTGTGCTAACGTATGTACATCTTCGAATAGTTGCGATAAGGTGTATAGCGGTAATCCGGCTATTAAGTCGGCATGCGTCACCATGTTGGGAAGTGAGCAAAGGTATTTCAATCCTTCCAGGGCATTGTTTAGCGTACCTTTTCGTTTGCAAGTGGCCAATACCTCTTCGCGCAAACTTTGTATTCCTGCTTCCAGATGCAACAAACCGGTGGGTAGGGTAGCTAATGCCTCTTTCAACTCTTCAGTGAGTAAAGCCGGATGAATCTCTAAGTGGAAACGCATGTGAGAAGCATATTGGCGAAACATATCCAACAAGGCTTTGGCGCGACGAGTATGGTAGTTGAATGTTCTGTCTAATAGGCGTACATCCTTTATACCATGCTTGTGTATTAAGTCTAAGCGTTGCTTAATCTGCTCCAAAGAGAGTGCTCGAACAGGCTTTTCTCCACCACTTACGCAAAACGCACACGTATTGAAACAACCGCGTGTGGTTTCTAATTGCACGAAAGGTTTTTCCCAATTGAAGAATTTGCTCTCTTCGGGGGCAGTAAGTTGGTCGAAGCGCGTCACGACGGCTTTGCCATTATCACGGTATCTGTTCTGTGCATCTACGTAACACACTCCGCAAATCGATGCCCACTGTTCGGCATTATCGAATGTTGCAAGCCATTGCGGGAATACCTCTTCGCCCTCGCCACGGAATACGCACGATACATAAGGATGATTTCGAAGAAACGTTTCGTTGTTTCCTAAGAACTCTGGTCCTCCTAAAACAATCACGACTTCTGGGAGTAGAACTTTCAATCTGGCACATAGATGCATCAGTGCTTCATGATTGAATAGCCACATGGATGCCGCAATGATAGCTGGCTTTTCTTGATACACTTTATTTATAATAGGCCCCACCTGTTCGTTTATGGTAGCCGAGACAACGGCCCATTCAAAGTTGGTGTCCTCCTTTATCTGTGCATGAAGTGCAGGCAATGCCAACGAAGAGTGGGCATACGAGCTATTTAAATCTAACCAAACTATCTTTACCATGGTGCGAAAGTAGTATAAAATATTTGTATAAACAAAAAAGCGAATCGAAACCGATTCGCTTTTTGTTGGGGTGACTGAAGGGACTCGAACCCTCGACATTCAGAACCACAATCTGACGCTCTAACCAACTGAACTACAGTCACCATGTTAAGTGCATTTCTCAAATGCGGTGCAAAGATAGAGAATATCTTTTATACTGCAAATGTTTTTGCACTTTTTTTCGCTCTTTTCTGCATTATAACCCATTCTAAGGGGTTATTTGAATAGGCGAGAGGCAAAATCGTGAAGCGATTTGCGCCATACTTGCCATTCGTGGTCGCCAGGGAAGGTTGCAAAAGTTACGTCCAATCCCTTTTCTTTGAAAATAGCTATTTGTCTTTTTGTCGGTTCAATGCGTGGATCTTGTTCGCCCACCGAAATGTAGAACAATTGCAATGCTTTGTTGAACGATTCGGGATTGCTCAACAAACCGGGAATTTCCTTTTCGGCATCGAATGCATTGGCCGATGCAATACCTCCAAAGATACCCGAACTGAAGATACCAACCGCACTGAATAATTGTGTGTTTTGCAAGCCGGCATAGAATGATTGACCGCCACCCATCGACAAACCTGCTATGGCTCTATCGCTTTGCTTAGTAGAAACACGATAGTTTTCTTCAATGTATGGAATAATGTTTTCGGTCATCTCGGCAATGAATGGTTCCATGCCTTTGCGATTATATCCACCATGGCTCACATTACCATTGGCAATGACAACAATCATTTCGGTTGCTTTGCCTTCGGCAATCAAGTTATCAAGAATCTGCGCTGTACGTCCTTGTGTAGCCCATCCGCGTTGGTCTTCACCACCGCCATGTTGAATATAGAGTACGGGGTACTTCTTCTTTTTATTCTTGTCATAGCTTGCTGGTGTATAGACACAAATAGGTCGCCATGAGTTTGTTACCTTCGAATAGTAGTTCTCGGTACGGATTACTCCATGTGGCACTGGCTTGATGTCGTAGAAATCGCAACCGGCTTCGGGAATCTCAATACCACTGGTCATCTTGCTACAACCATAGAACGATTCGCTGGCAGGGTCGGTCACGTTTACACCATCTATCAAGAAGAAGTAATAGTGAAAACCTGGTATGATGGGAGTGGTGGTTACGCTCCACACGCCCTTCTCATCCTTTTGCATCTTAAACTCGTTGCCGATACCAACATGAACCTCTACTTGCTTGGCTTCGGGCGCTTTGATGCTGAACATCACTCGTTGGTCGGGCAAGAGGCGAGGGTAGCCATTGCGATTGATATTGGTTGAGGCTGGTTCTCCAGGTAATGATTGTGCTGATAGTGAAACGACACAACACACCATTAGCATTGTAAACATGCTTCGAAGGATAGAGAAGTTTTTCATGGTTGTATGTTTTATTATTGATAAATTGCTTTTTTACCAGCTAACAAGGTGTTCTTCATCAGCGAAACAATGGTCATAGGACCTACGCCACCTGGCACGGGAGTGATGTACGAACACTTTGGTGCTACTTCGTCGAACTTGACATCACCGGTCAGTTTGAAGCCCGATTTCTTACTTGCATCGGGTACGCGAGTGGTACCTACGTCGATGATAACGGCTCCTTCCTTAACCATCTCTGCTTTTACGAAGTTTGGTTGACCAAGTGCGGCGATGATGATATCAGCTTCTTGGCACTCTTTCACCAAGTCTTTGCTACGGCTATGGCATACGGTTACGGTAGCATCGCCAGGATATGCCTTTTGCATCATCAAGCTTGCCATAGGCTTACCAACGATGTTGCTACGGCCAAGCACTACACATTTCTTTCCTTGAGTTTCGATGTTGTAACGCTTCAGCAATTCAAGAATACCGTTAGGAGTGGCCGATACATAGCAAGGAAGACCGATTGACATGCGACCTACGTTGATGGGGTGGAAACCATCCACATCCTTGCGATAGTCGATTGCTTCGATTACCTTTTGTTCGGAAATATGTTTGGGCAATGGCAATTGCACGATGAATCCATCTACGTCTGCATCATTGTTTAGTTCGTGTACTTTTGCAAGCAACTCTTCTTCGGTTACATCTGCTTCGTAGCGGATTAGCGATGATTTGAATCCGCACACTTCGCATGCTTTTACTTTTGCAGCAACGTATGTTTCGCTACCACCATCGTGTCCTACTAATATGGCGGCCAAATGTGGACGTTTACCACCATTAGCTACAATTTCTGCAACTTCAGCTGCTATCTCTTGCTTAACTTGTTCGGAAATTGCTTTTCCGTCGATAAGGGTCATATTAAATTGAGAATTAAAAATTGAGAATTAAAAATTATCGCTTCATTTTGGGCATACCGGGCATCATCATCTTACCCATTTTGCTTCCGGTAACCATTTTCATCATCTTGCGTGTTTGTTCAAATTGCTTCAATAAGCGGTTCACCTCTTGGATGTTTGTACCGCTACCTTTGGCAATGCGTTGACGACGACTACCATTCAATAATTCAGGGTTGGTACGTTCCTTTGGTGTCATTGAGTTGATGATGGCTTCGATGTTCTTGAATGCATTGTCGTCAATGTCCATATCCTTGATAGCCTTGCCTACACCAGGAATCATCGATGCCAACTCTTTCAAGTTACCCATTTTCTTGATTTGTTGGATTTGCGACATGAAGTCGTTGAAGTCGAACTGATTCTTTTGAATCTTACGTTGCAAGCGTTTAGCCTCTTCTTCGTCGTATTGCTCTTGAGCACGTTCAACCAACGAAACGATGTCACCCATACCCAAGATTCTGTCGGCCATACGCGATGGATGGAATTGGTCGATAGCATCCAACTTTTCGCCTGTACCCACAAACTTGATAGGCTTGTTCACCACTGTGCGGATAGAGAGGGCAGCACCACCACGAGTGTCACCATCGAGCTTGGTCAAAACAACACCGTTGAAGTCGAGACGGTCGTTAAACTCCTTAGCTGTGTTTACGGCATCTTGACCGGTCATTGAATCGACCACAAACAAGATTTCGTCAGGATTGATAGCTGCTTTGATAGCTGCAATCTCGTTCATCATCTCTTCATCTACCGCCAAACGACCGGCAGTATCCACAATCACCAAGTCATATCCTTTGGCCTTGGCTTCTTGGATAGCGTTTTGTGCAATCTTAACAGGGCCTTTGCTATCCAATTCGCAATACATTGGCACGTTGATTTGTTCGGCCAATACGCGCAATTGTTCGATAGCAGCCGGACGATATACGTCGCAAGCTACCAATAATGGACGACGATTCTTTTTGCTTTTCAGCATGCGGGCCAGCTTACCCGAGAAGGTTGTCTTACCCGAACCTTGCAAACCAGCCATCAAAATGACCGCAGGCTTGCCGCTCAAGTTCACTTCTGCTGTTTCGCCACCCATCAATTGGGTCAACTCGTCGTGAACAATCTTCACCATCAATTGGCTTGGCTTCACAGCTGTGAGCACATTTTGTCCCATCGCTTTCGCCTTAACGGTGTCTGTAAACGTTTTGGCTACTTTATAGTTTACGTCGGCATCGAGCAATGCCTTGCGCACATCTTTCAGGGTTTCGGCAACGTTGATTTCGGTGATTTTGCCTTCACCTTTCAAAATTTTAAACGACCTTTCAAGTCTTTCGCTTAAATTATCAAACATGGATGATAAACGTTATATTAATGTTATTTTACTACTTTTTTAATTAAGCCGCAAAAGTACAAAAAAATAAGTATAAAACACTACTATTAAGGGAAAAGTTATTTTTCCTTAAGGGGATATGTGAAGCGAATAGTAGGGCCAGCCGTTGCATCGGCCGTTATTTCGTATTCGCCATGGAAATATTGTAGCAATAATTCATTGATTCGATGTTGCATGTTCACCTCTTCGCTGGCATGATTTGCATCCAATAGTGGGCTGTTTACAACAAAAAACTCGATGAAATTATCTCTTTTATAAACGCTGAAATAGACAACTCTTACATCCTTGTCGGGGCAGAAGTTATTGTATAGCATTGTACAGATTACTTGTATCAAGCGGCTCGTATCTGTATGGATAATGGTCGATGGTGCATCACATTCGTAGAGTATGCGAACTTGGTTTGTTTGCATGCGCACACTGCTCACGGCATCGTTGCACAACTGAACTATATCCACATCTTCCAATTTCCATTTCGTCATTTTAGCTTCCAAACGCGACAAGTCGAGCACGTTGTTTACTAATCGCATCAGTTTGTCGCTCTCGGTTTGCGTAATTTCGGCATACTCGTTTCGTTCTTCTTCGCTCAACTCTTCGTCCGAAACCAATAATTGCGAGAAACCAACGACACTATTCAACGGCACACGAATAGCATGACTCATGTTCGACAAGAAATGACTCTTCTCTTCGTTGGCCTTTTCTGTTCGTTCGGTAGCCTCTTTAGTCTCTTTTTCCGAATAGCGCAATCGCTTGTTAATCCTACGCATTCGGCTCATGTACAATGTGCTGATTATTAATATAATGAATATGATAATCAGCATGGTTGTACTGATAACTCTTCGCAACCTTAATTGCTCTTCTTGCAACTTCTCAAGGTTGTACAACTCTTTGATTTGTGTAAATTGTCTTTCGGAGATGGCTTTGTTCAGCGAGTCGCGCAATTGCTTGCTTTGCTCGTAGATAGTCAACGCGTTGTTGTACGAACCCTTCTCGGTCAATATGTCTGCTTTCAGGCGCAGTAATTCGATGCGTATTCTATAGCTCACGCCATACTCTTGCTCAATATTCAATGCACTATCTGTATGGTTAATAGCCGTTTGATAATTGCGCAAAGCCAACTGATACCTGGCGCATGCTTCGTGAAGCAATATACCATAAGGCTTAAAGATATTCTCATTGTATTCGGCTTGCGTTTTCTCTATCTGTTTGCGCGCACTTTCCAAATCGCCTACGCCAACATAGTATTTTATATAATAAACGTTGATGTAGAAAAAGTGGCTTGGATAGGCATTCTCAAGTGTTATTGAACCTTGAATGGAAGAAGTAAGTGCTTCTAAATATTCGTCCAAGTATCTATGTAAAAGGTCATATTCGCCAATATCGGCATAATGTTCAATCAATTGTTCGTATATGTCCATTTTCAAATCAATAGGCTTGATTTGGGGTATATACTTATATGCTTCCAAGATAGATTCTTGCATGCGTTTTATGCGATTGGTTTCGCTAAATGCATTGGCCATACATAGATAGGAAGATACCAATCCGCTTATGTTGCTAGTCTCTTTAGCCTTTTGCTGCATCTTTTCTGCTTCGTTTAAGGCAAATTCGTAGTCTTCGTTGTATATAAAGCTGTTTATCAATAACTTTTGCGCATTATAATAGCAACTCCAATACCCAATATTTTCTGCAATAGGTTGGATATATGAAACCCATTTAGCGATGCTGTCGTGCTCTTCGGTGTAATTATAATAGTAAAGCGCATGATAGTATGCCGCATCACACATATACGAATGCTGATTTTGCATTTTAGCCTCTTGCAACAACTCTTCCGCACGTTTGATGAAGTTGGTAGAGTATTGCTCGGAGATGGTTATGTTCTTTAAAAGAAACAATCGGGTAGTGTCGTGCGGCAACGAATAGGCCACCTGTTGCAAGCTATCAATAACGCGTTGGTCGGTTTGTGCATGGATAGTGCACACGGGCAATAGCAGCAAAAACCATAACATTACTCTTTTCATACCTTGCCCTCCTTTCTCTTAATGGGGTGGGTAAAGCAAAAGCGACAACCATTTGTATAACTCTTGTCCAACCAAATTTGTCCTTTCAACTGTTCAATAATCAGTCGGCAGATAGAGAGCCCCAAACCACTACCTTCGGCTTGCTCGTTCAGTTTTTCGAAACGATTGAAAATAGAATCTTGCTTTTCCGGCGCAATGCCACATCCAGTATCTGTTACCGAGAATAGCACCATGTTGTCTGATTGCTTTTTCATCGAAAGCACAATACTTCCTTCGGGTGTAAACTTGGTAGCATTGATTATTAAGTTGATAAGCAATTGTTGGAAGCGAGCATGGTCGGTATGGATATATAGCTCTTCGAAATCGCTTTCGAACAATACTACGGCATTGGTGCGCTTAATCTTTTCTACCGTATCAATTACATTGCGACACAATGCTACGGCTTCGTGCTCTTCTATTTGGAATTGCATCTTGCCAATCTCTAAGTTCGACATATCTATAATGTCGTTGATTAGTTTCAGCAATAATTCAGAGTTCTGCTCAATAATCTCATAGCATTGCTTTTGCGTATCAATATCAATGTTTTTATCGGCTAGTATGCCCGAGAAACCAGAAAGTGCTGTTAGTGGAGTTCGTATTTCGTGACTCATGTTCGAGAGTAGCAGACTCTTGTTTTTGATAGACATCTCTGCCGTTTTTCGTGCTTTCAGCGATCGCTCTTCCGATAGCTTCAGTTGCTTGTTGGCTTTTCTAATATGTATCAATGATATCACAATCACTATTGTTAGAAAAACAGCACCAACGATAATCAATACCAAAATGTAATTCCATTGTCGTTGGTTTTGAATTTGAAGCTCATCAATCTGATAAACAATCTTGTGCAAATTGACTTGTGTCGTATAGTTTCGTGCACTGATAGAGTCTAATACCACATTCAGCATCTTGTATGTTTTGCAAGCCTCTTTCGGTTGGTTGTTTTGTGCATACAAGGTTGCTATTCGGAAATAGATGCCCAAATTCCCCTTTTCGTTGAAGGTGTTGTTCGAGTGAGAAAGCAATTCGGACAATAACTCCAAAGACCTTTTATTGTTACCAAGGTATTGCGCATGAATAGATTGCATGTATTTTAGCAAATATTCATGGTAATAAAAAGGTTGCTCGTGATAGCATGCTTCGGCTTGCTTCAGTGCATCTTCCAGTTGCACTAAGTTGAAGAGCATGATGTGGTAATAGCTTTCGTAAATGTAGAGTGGAAAGTGATTGAATTCCGGATTGTTCTTAAAAAACTTTCTCATTTCTTTGAGGGTTTTATCCGCCTCTTCGAAACGTCCGTTATCAATCAGTGTAGGTGTAATCAGTTTCAGCGTATTGATTTCCATCCACTCGGCACCTGCGGTTTGTTTAGCAACTCTCAGTGCTTTTTGATATTCAGAGAGTGCTTCATCTATCATTTGTGTATTCAAATAAACATCGCCCACAGAAAAGTGTGCAATCGCTTTCCCAAGGGGATATTTTAGCGAGTCGGCCATGTGATGTAAATTTCTAGCCTCTTGCAAAATGTTTAAATCGCCAAAAAACGAGATGGCATAATTCTTCATCTGTTTGGCCAAGAAGAAATGCTTATAATCCTTCTCTTGAAGATAATAGTCGGCCAATTCGTCTGCTACTGGGAGAATATCTTTGATATAAAAAGTGTCAGAAAAGCGCAAGCCATTATCCATAAGACTTTCGATATGGCTTCTCAACTCTTCATTTACTGTTTTTGTTTGGGCATTTCCAAACAGCGAGTATAGTAGTAAAAAGAGAACAATTACGGGGGTGTATCTAAAATTGTTCACGTTCGTTATAGTGCTTTTTTTTATTGACGAAGCAAAGGTATAAAAAAAGAGTGAATCGGCAAAAATTCACTCTTTTTATAATATTGATTCTATCTTTTAGCTGTTCATGCTCATCAAGAATTCGTCGTTGTCTTTTGTTTTTTCCAAACGTTCTTTGACAAAATCCATAGCCTCGATAGGAGTCATGTCGGATAAGAACTTGCGTAATATCCACATGCGATCCAATGTTTGCTTGTCTTGCAACAAATCGTCGCGACGTGTACTCGATGCAATGATATTTACGGCTGGGAATATGCGCTTGTTGCTCAAGTTGCGATCGAGTTGCAACTCCATGTTACCTGTACCTTTGAACTCTTCGAAAATTACTTCGTCCATCTTCGAACCAGTATCAATCAATGCAGTTGCAAGAATGGTCAGCGAGCCACCACCTTCAATGTTACGAGCCGCACCAAAGAAGCGCTTAGGCTTGTGCAATGCATTGGCATCCACACCACCCGAGAGTACCTTGCCCGATGCAGGCGATACGGTATTGTAGGCGCGTGCCAAGCGTGTGATAGAGTCGAGGAAGATAACTACATCGTGTCCACATTCCACCATGCGTTTTGCTTTTTCCAAAACAATGCCAGCAATCTTCACGTGGCGTTCGGCTGGTTCGTCGAATGTTGAGGCAATAACTTCGGCATTCACGGTACGAGCCATATCGGTAACTTCTTCCGGACGTTCATCAATTAGCAACATAATCATGTACACCTCTGGATGGTTGGCGGCAATAGCATTCGCAATCTCCTTCATCAAGATGGTTTTACCGGTTTTGGGTTGTGCTACAATCAAAGCACGTTGTCCTTTACCAATAGGTGCAAACAAATCTACTACTCTTGCCGAGAGTGTATCGGAAGGAGTACCCTTGCAAAGTTGGAATTTCTCGTCGGGGAAGAGTGGGGTAAGGTGTTCAAATGGCACTCTGTCGCGAATGAAGTCGGGAGTACGTCCGTTGATGGAAGAAATTTTCACTAAAGGGAAATATTTTTCTCCCTCCTTGGCAGGACGAATAATACCTTCTACCACATCGCCTGTTTTCAAACCAAACAACTTGATTTGCGATTGCGACACGTAAATATCGTCGGGCGATGAAAGGTAGTTATAGTCGGACGAGCGTAAGAAACCATAACCATCGGGCATGATTTCCAAAACGCCTATACCTTTTAATATATCATTGAATTCGAAAACCTTTTCAACTTCAGTAACAGGGTTATTGTCAACAACAGGTTCGTTTTGGCGGAAGTTATTTGCGCCTTGCGCTTGGTTGTTTTCGCGTTGAATGCGTTGACGAGGTTGTCGCTGATTTTGTTGTTGAGGCTGAGCATTCTCTGCTGGTGCAGTTTCCACTTTCGTAGCTTCGAACTTACCCAACAATTCTAATGGAAGTTCAACGCTTTCGGTTGGCAAATCCTCGATGGGGATAAAGTCGTCTGCAGTAGCATTTTGAATAGGAGTTTCCTGCTTAGGATCTTCCTTCTCAATAGGTTTTTCTGCCTTCTTGTTGTTTTCAGCCTTTTTGTTTGCCTTTTTGTTTGTAGCAGGCTTTTCGCTCTTTTCAGTCTTTTCTACCTTTTCAGCTTTGGTAGTAGCTTCTACTTTCTCTTCAGTTTTTTCTGCTACAGGTTGTGGCTGAGTGTTTGTTTCCTCACCCTTTTCCTTGCGCGGACGTCCCGCTTTTTTCTTCGGAGCAGTAGCTTTTTCAACCTTTTCTTGCTCTTTAGGTTGTTGCGCTTTCTCCGTTTCTTTCTTTTCGGCGGTTGTATTTGTTTCCGGCAAAGCTTGTTTCACCTCTTTGGGTTCTTTGTTGTTTGCAGGTTTGTCGTCGTTACCAGCTGCTGCATTGATGCGTGTACGCTTTTGTTTTTCTACTTTGCGTTCTTCTCTTTTCTTTTCGGCAGCTACTTTTTTAGTGGCACCAGCAATGGCTTGTTCGTCGAGAATACGATAAACAAGGTCTTCTTTTTTTAGCGATTCCACTTTGGTAATGCCCAATTCTGAGGCAATAGTTTGTAGTTCCGACAAACTCTTGTCGTTCAATTGAATAATGTTATACATATAATGTATGTGAAATGATTTTGTCTTTGAAAATAAAGTGGGAAGTGTTATTACGCCGCAAAGTTACTAATATTTTCTGTTTTCACAATAATTTCATTAATTTTTCGTTAAAAGCGTAACCATTCAAGAAACTTGCACTATCTTTGCCTTCATCCAAAAATAAGAAACCATGAAAATAGAAAATGTGCATTTAATAACATTCTCACCAACTCATACATCTAAACGAGTAGGAGAGGCAATTGTTCGCGGATTAGGTATCGAAAATAGTAAAAAGGTTGATTTAACCTTTCAAGCATTGGATGAATATGAAATTCCTACCACCGATCTGGCCTTGATTTCAGTACCAGTCTATGGCGGTAAGGTTGCTCCTTTAGCGTTGCAACGCCTCGAAGGGATTCGTTCGAATGGTGCTCCGGTGGTGTTAGTAGTGGTATATGGTAATCGTGCATATGAAAAAGCATTGCAACAACTCGATGCCTTTGTAACAGAACGTGGATTTAAGGTAATCTCTGGTGGCACATTTATTGGCGAACATTCGTATAGCACAAGTAGCAACCCTATAGCAGTTGGCCGTCCCGATGCTGACGATTTGCAATTTGCCGAAGAGTATGGACAAAAGTTGCTATTCAAGATAGAGCAAGCAGCCGATTTGGAACACCT
>JAGBWA010000026.1 GCA_017630035.1 Bacteroides sp. | reverse complement strand
TCATGAAGCAATTCCCGGCTGAAGCTGAAGGTTTGTTCAACGCTTGCGAAGAAATGGCTAAGCGTCGCTACCAAAGCTATGTTCGCATGACAAAGATGGATTGGTCTAACGAATAATTCGTTTTGATTCGATAAATTTAAAGCGGCAATCATTTTTGGTTGCCGCTTTTTTTGTTAGTTTCCACAAACATCTCTATCTTTGAAGAAATTTAAAACAAGCATATGGAGAAGATTTCAAACGCTATTCTCACCGTGGAGATTGCCGAACATGGTGCAGAGCTTCAAAGCATTCGGAAAAATGATAAAGAATATTTGTGGCAAGGCGATGCCAAGTTTTGGGGCCGTCGTTCGCCGGTATTATTTCCTAATGTAGGCCGTGTGTGGAACGATGAATATCGCTACATGGGGAAGGCCTATCAAATCGGCCAGCATGGCTTTGCTCGCGATATGGATTTTAGTGTTTTATCCAAGGGCGACGATTACATTGAGTATTGCTTGGAAAGCACGCCCGAAACCCTTGCCAAGTATCCCTTCCCCTTCTGTATGAAGATTGGCTATGCGCTCAACGGCAATAAGATTACCGTGAAGTGGCACGTGGAAAACATTGGCAACACGGATATGTACTTCCAAATTGGTGCGCATCCAGCTTTCTACTTCCCGAATTTCGACCCTACTACCCAGGAGCGTTGCTTCTTTGCCTTCGACAATAGCAAGGATTTGAAGTACATCTCACCGGTAGAAAAAGGTTGCGTTTCGCCCGACATTCATGCATTGCAATTGGATGCCGATGGCCTGATGCCGGTAGATGTCCACACCTTCGATTGCGACACATACATCTTTGAAGATAAACAACTGAGGAAAATATCACTATTGACTAAAGAGAAGAAACCCTACCTCAGCTTGCAATTCGATACGCCGTTGGTAGCTATCTGGGCGCCCACCAAGCCTCATCCCGATTGTCCGTTCATCTGCATCGAGCCGTGGTATGGCCGTTGCGACAAGATAGGTTACGAAGGCGAACTTCAACAACGTGAATGGATGCAACAACTTGCCCCACGCCAATCGTTCGATGCAAGCTACGACATTATTATTGAAGAGTAAACGTTGCATTTTCCCATTAACAAACCAACATTTTTGGTGATTTGGAGTTAATTGCGTAAGTTTGTGCGTTCAAAACGAGTTGTTTATGTTCGAAAAAGAAATCAAAGCATACAAAGAGGTGCTGAAAGCCTACCGACAGAAGGTGACCGACCGAATGGCTTTAGCCGACTTAAGTGAATACAACGAGATTCTCTTTTCGGCTCATAGCTGCGCCATCGAAGGTAACTCTTTTTCCGTGAACGACACGCGCGAATTGAAGGAGAAGGGATTGAACGTCATTCCGCAAGGCAAGACATTATTCGAAGCCTTCGAAATGCTCGACCACTTTCGCGCATACGAATACCTCCTTAACCAACCGGAGGCACCTTTGAGCGAAGAGCTGTTGAAGGAGACTCACCGCATATTGATGGAGCATACCCTATCCTATCGCTATCCCGATGCCAAAGCCGGAGAATACACCACCACGGACATGTGTGCCGGCGATACCATCTTCGGCGAACACGAACAACTGATAAGAAGAGTGCCGCAATTGCTATCATCCACCCAACAAGCCATGGAGGAAGGAAAGATTCACCCCGTGATTCTCTCTGCTCGTTTCCACGGCTTTTACGAGTACCTCCATCCTTTTCGCGATGGCAATGGACGAATTGGCCGACTCTTCTCCAACTTCATCTTGCACAAAGCCGGTCATCCGATTATCATCATTACCAAAGAGAAAAAGGACGAATACATCAATGCCTTGCGCTACATCCGAACGGAGCGTACCGACGAGCACCTTATCGCCTTCTTCTTCCAAACGGCCATCGAACGGATGCAACGAGAGATAGACGAAAAAAGGAAACAAAGCATAACTTTTCCATTCCTATTTTAACAATAAAAGGCGGTGTGTCATAATGCACCATCTGCTTCGTTGTTTTCAATATTAAGTCTCAGTCATGTACCTTAGTACACTCCTTTCGACTTAAATTTCAACGCCTTGCATCTTGCACATTCTTACAAACCGAAAGGGGATGCGCCAAAAGATTACTTTTTTTGGCGCACCCCCTTCTTTACTTCTCCTCCCAATGAAAAGGCTCGAAATTGGCCGATTCATCTTTCCACGAAGGCTTGCGCATGGCGTAGATGATAAGTGGGGCAGCAACAACAATAATACATCCCACCACCAATACAGAGTACCACATGGCGCTACTACCCACCGCAATCTGTCCGGGCGGAATAAAGCTGAGCACAAAGGCCAATAAAGAGCCTAAGAAGCCAATGCCCGCAATCAACCACATCAATCCATTACCCTTGCCACCAATGCGGAAGGGGCGTTCTGTTTGCTTCATATTATAGCGCAAATAGATGGCGGCGGCAAACATCATCAGATACATAATGAGGTATAGCAACACGGTGAGTTGCGAAAGAATCTGATAGAAGCTTTGCACCGATGGCATCACCACAAAGAGCAAGCCAAGCAACGTCACAATGCCACCTTGAATCAAGAGGATATTGCGTTGCACACCTATTTTATTCGTCTTTTGGAAGAAGGGCGGCAAGTAGCCCGCACGCCCCACGGCAAAGATACCTTTCGACGGGCCGGCCACCCACGTCAACACACCGGCAAGCACGCCAAACGCCAAGGCGATAGCAATGATGGGCGAGAGCCACGAAGCGCGAATAAAGGCAAAATAGCGGTCGAACCCTACCAAGAGGCTTTGCGTCAAGTTAATATCCTCCTTCGGGATGATGATGCCCAACGAAAAAGTGCCCAACACAAAGATAATCACCGTGATAAACGAGCCGATGAACACCGCTTTCGGATAGTTGCGCGAGGGGTTGTCCACATCCTTCACATGAATGCCACCCATCTCCATACCGGCATAGAAAAGGAAGATACTCGATGCCAACACCAGGTTGTTAAAGTTGCTCAAATCGGGGAAGAAGCTACCCGAGAAATCGAGTTGCGAATGTCCGCCACCAATCAGATAGACGATGGCCAACACCATCAACAAGCCGGCCGGAATGATAGTACCCACCAAGCCACCAATCTTCGACACCTTGCCCACCCACGACATGCCTTTCAGCGAGATGAAGGTAGCCAACCAATAGATAAGCAGCACCACCACAAGCGTGTACAACCTATTGGAAGCCAACGCCATGTCGTACGCATCGTTCATGCCGATAAAGGCGAGCGACACGGCACCGAAGGTAAGCACCGTAGGATACCAAATAGTACTCTCCACCCATTGCAACCAGATGGCCAAGAAGCCCATTCGCTTACCGAAGGCCTCGCCCACCCAACGAAACACACCCCCTTGCTTGTCGGCAAACATCGCCGCAAGCTCGGCGGCTACCAAAGCCGTAGGAATTAAGAATACGATGGCCGCAAACAGGTAATAAAATGCCGAACTTACGCCATATTCGGCCTCAGCTGGTAGTCCGCGAAGGGAAACAACCGCTGTTACATTCATAATAGCGAGTGTAGCCACACTCAATTTTGTAGAAATACGTTGATTTGCCATAATTAAAAACAGTTGGTTTTGCCCTATAACAACAGGCAACTAAAAAATGTTTTTGCGAACATTCTCCATCGTCCATTTGTTTGGGGAAGCATAATCAGATTTTAAAACAACGTATTATGAAGAAAAAACTATTCATTGTATTATGCCTCGCAGGCGGATGGAGTGCCTCGCACGCACAAACCATCCTTACCGACACCCTCTACACATCGGTAATTGCCACCGACGAATCACGTTCTGCCGACAACGAAACCATCAAAGCCATTTACGAAGCCAACGGCCTACACTTTCAAGACCCCCGCGCCCCGCGCTTCCTCTTTTTAGATAGGAAGGGACGCGTAGCCCTGGGCATAGGTGGCTACATGAAGGGCACTATGTCGGTAGATATGGGCGGTATAGCCAACAACCTCGATTTTGTTACGGCCGACATCCCCACCCCCAATCGCCCCGACATGCGTAGCCAGTTTCAGATGGACGCCTCCACCTCGCGCATCTTCCTTAAGTTGGTAGGGCGCCGCACAAGCATTGGCGACTTTACGGTTTACCTTGAAAGCGACTTCCGCGGAGGCGGTGCAGGTAGCTACAACATGCGCTTGCGACAAGCCTACATCCAATTGGGGCGCATCCGTGCAGGCCGCTCGTGGAGCACCTTCTTCGACCCCGCCTCTGCCCCTCCAACGGTCGATTTCGAGGGGCCATCGGGCACCGTCTTTGGACGCAACATGCAGCTACAATATAGCCAAAGGCTGAACAAGCATTGGAGTTTTGCGGCCGCCATCGAGGCACCCTCGGCCAGCTATACCACACAAGCGGGCCAATCGGAGGCCATCAAGCAACGCCTGCCCGACCTCCCTGCCTACGTGCAATACGAGTGGGATGGCGGACAAAGCCACATCCGCCTATCGGGCCTGCTACGCGCCCTCTCCTACCGCAACCTGGTAAGTGCCGACAACAAGTACGCCCTTGGCTGGGCAGGCCAATTAAGCGGCACCATAGCCCTTACGCCGCAATTCACCCTCTACTACCAAGCCGCCTATGGCCGAGGCTATAGCAGCTATATGAACGACCTTAGTGGCGCAGGCTACGATTTAATCTCCACAGGCGATAAAGGCAAAATGATAGCCCCACACATCCTTGGCTTTGTGGGTGGCCTTCAGTACAACGCCAGCGACAAGCTCTTCTTCAGCACCTCGTCCAGCCAATGCCGCCTGTACAACGAATCGTCCCTATCGCCCACGGCCTACAGATATGGGCAATACATGGTTGTCAACGCCTTCTACACCCCCTTCAGCAATTGTCAGCTGGGCGTAGAGTACCTCTTTGGTAGCCGCCACAACCACGACCGCACAGAAGGAAAAGCGCATCGAATCAATGCGATGATACAATATAATTTTTAATCCTAAAAACCAAAAAAAGTATGGAAAAATCAGATTTCAATGCCGATGTATTCGGCTCAAAAGCAATGTTGCAACCAGCACCGGTAGATAAGATTCCACAACAAGGCATCCGCCCGGACATTGCCTATCAGATGGTGAAGGACGAAACCTTTGCTCAGACACAACCTCGCCTCAACATGGCCACCTTCGTTACCACCTACATGGACAAGTATGCCACCCAGCTGATGAACGAAGCCATCGCCATCAACTACATTGACGAAACGGAGTATCCGCGCGTGGCGGTGATGTGTGCCAAGTGCATCAACATCATGGCCAACCTATGGAACACCCCCGAAGAGGGCAAGTGGAAGACCGGCGCCTTGGCCATCGGCTCGTCCGAGGCATGTATGTTGGGCGGTGTAGCCGCATGGCTTCGTTGGAAAGAGCGTCGCGAGGCACAAGGCAAGCCCACCGACAAGCCCAACTTCATCATCTCCACCGGCTATCAAGTGGTGTGGGAAAAGTTTGCCGACCTTTGGCAAATAGAGATGCGCACCGTGCCCCTCACCCTCGACAAGATAACCCTCGACCCCGAAGCCGTTATCAAGCTTTGCGATGAGAACACCATCTGCGTGGTGCCCATCCAAGGCGTCACATGGACAGGCCTCAACGACGACGTCGAAGCCCTCGATGCCGCCCTCGATGCCTACAATGCGCGCACCGGCCACGACATCCCCATCCACGTCGATGCCGCCTCGGGCGGTTTCATCCTCCCCTTCATCAATCCCGACAAGAAGTGGGACTTCCGCCTCAAGTGGGTGCTCTCCATCAGCACCTCCGGCCATAAGTACGGCCTTGTCTATCCCGGCTTGGGTTGGGTGGTTTGGAAAGATAAGAAGTACCTGCCCGGCAAGATGTCCTTCTCGGTGAACTACCTTGGAGCGGACATCACCCAAGTGGGCCTCAACTTCTCGCGCCCCGGCGCACAAGTGCTTGGTCAGTACTACCAATTCATCCGTTTGGGCTACGAAGGCTACAAGCAAGTACAAGAAAACTCCATGGCCATAGCCCGCTACCTGCACCAAGAAATCGGTAAGATGAAGCCCTTCGTCAACTATGGCAAGGAGGTAGTGAACCCACTCTTCATTTGGATGATGTGCTCCACCTACGCCAAGACCGCCAAGTGGACACTCTTCGACCTGCAAGACCGCCTGAAGCAAAGCGGATGGATGGTGCCTGCCTACACCATGCCCAAGGATATCGAAGACCGCGTAGTGATGCGCATCGTGGTGCGCCAAGGCTTTAGCCGCGACATGGCCGACATGCTCCTCGACGACATCCGCGCCGCCATCGCCGATTTGGAGAAGTTGGAATACCCCACCCCCTCGCGCCTCGCCTACGAACGCCAGGAAAAGGCATCGGGTAGCATCTTCACCCACACCGGTTGCCGAAAGAAGTAAGCATCCACACATATCGAAAATTTTGGGGCGGTTATAGTTGCATAGCCGCCCTTTATTTTGTTTCTTTGCGCAGATTAAATGCCAAGCCTATGATTAAGCAAGACTACCTGCTACGAATGATACAAGAGATTATCGCCCTCATTGTGCAAGCCCTGCTCAATAAGCGAAAAATCGACAAGAGCCATTGGACAGAATACGATAACCTCACCACCCAGCTATTAGGCCTCCCCAGCAACGATTTAAGCCAGCTGGATGCCGATGCAATCATTGCCCGCTATCGTGGCGATGCCGATAGTTGGGGCAAGTACGAACTAGCCGCCCTCACCCTGCTCAAGCTATCCGACGACATGGCAAACGATAGTTTGGTAGAGAAATCGCGCACCAGGCAAAACGGCATTGCCCTGTTGGAATATGTGCAAGCCCATAGCCCCACCTTCTCCCTGCAACGCCTCCAGTTGATAGAAGCCTTGAAAAGAGATTAAGAGCAGAAATTTTCCGCCCATTCATTTCTTTTTTCAATAATTATCTATACTTTTGCATCAAATTATCAAATTCTAATTTAAAATTTAACAATTATGGTAGGATTTATTATTTGGATTGTAGGTTTGGTACTTTGTATCAAGGCCGTATTGGAAATCTGGAAGTGGAATGTTGACACAGTAAAGAAGTTGTTGGTAATCGTTTTGGTTTTGCTTACAAGCTGGATCGGTTTGGCCGTTTACTACTTCTGGGGTCGTCAAAACCTCCCACAAATGTTGAAGTAATAACAATTTTACTTAATAAGAATAGAGCTGGGTCATAATGACTTGGCTCTGTTTTTTATACGGTGGTTGCACAGCGGCATATATACCTTCGCGTTGCATTCACCCTCTTTGGTCAGCTCGCCGTGCAGATAGGCTTCGCAAGCATCCGCAATCTCCGAACATACCCCAAATGCATGACAGTTATGACAGTTGACAGTTGTTTTTTGGACACACTTATCCATCACCTTAAAATGAATACTACTATATATATATATATAGTAAAATATTCTTATATAACTTTACTCTCAAAAGAAACATGCAGTATGCTCAAAATTTAATTGTCAACTGTCATAACTGTCATACTTAGATTTTATGCTTAACAGAAAATAAATTTTGTGTTAAGTAAAAATTAATTTAGTGATTAGTGAGTAGCTGTTAGGGATTAGCAGCCCTGTGGCGGGATGGTGATGTGTGGGTGGGAAATGGTTTGACAATGACGCAGGAACATACTCTATTCTTGTTCATAGTAATAGGAGTAGTCTATGCCTTTCATAAAGGTTTCGCGGTCGTTGATTTTGTCTGTCAAGGCACCTCGAAGCAACGAACGGATGCTACTACTATCCGTATGGCTAACAATCATAGCGTTGAGATAATCGTTCTTTCCAATGCGGCTCCAATCCACACAACGGCCTAATTGTTTCTTCAAAATCAAGTCGAGCCAAATGCGGGTGCTTCGTCCATTGCCTTCCATAAAAGGATGCGCCACATTCATTTCCACATACTTATCGACAATTTCATCGAACGTATTTTGCGGCATTCGTTCTATCTGTTGCAGGGCATTTTCCAAATATTGTGCCAGGCAGAAAGTAAAGTTACCCTTACTGATGGTTTTGGTTCGTATCTGGCCGGCAAAGTCGTAAAGGCCACCAAAGAGATAGGCATGAATCTGTTGCAGACTTTTTACTGTACCCACCTCTTCCATATTCACCAAATTGCTTTGCATCAAGGTGTAGGCTTTCTTTTTACTTTGTCCGTCGATAGTATTGTCGCTATATGTAAACCAATCCAGGAAAGCATTTGCACGGTTATTGGGATAATGCTTGGCCAATGTTTCCACGCATTCATTGTCCAAAGCATCAGCAGCACGTTTCTTTCCATCGGGAGCCGTAAATTTGAACTCGTGAGTGACGCTCACGAGTTGAATACCGTCCGAAGTGAGTTTCTTTTTAAGCCATCGCCAATAATTGCCAGCCTTGATATAGTTCGGCTCGTTGTTAATGGCACTGATAATGTCAATGGCCGAAAACCACCATTTGGCATTCGCTTCGTCCCAAATGGCACGCACTTCGCGGTCGTTATAGAAACGGATGGAAATCTTACTCATAGCATCGTTCACATGTCTTAATTTACAAATACAAAATAAGCGCTTTTTTTTGAAAATTGCAAATCTTCGATGAGCAAAAACAGCTATATGATGATAGCATTGTTTCATATGGAATGTAGATGTGAAATCCGGAGAAGAATAGTGTCAATTTGAGTTAAAACGGGTGGTTTTATTTTTTTGTAATTGGTTGGCTTTGTGTGGGTGTGTTGGGAGCAAAGGCGTGTCAAATGTTGTAGCGACCAACTACTAGCTACTAGTGACTAGCGGTGCGGTCAGGTCGGTCAGCGATTTTCGCGCGTACTTTTTAATAACAAAATAGCCGAGCATTTCGCTCGGCTATTTGTTGTTATGGCTTATTTCACCGTGATAATGACTCTGCGGTAGGCGGTCAAGGAGTGTTCGCCATTGTCGGAGACTTCGCAAATCACATGGATGGTGTGGCCTGCGGCATCGGCAGGGAGCGTCAGCGTGGCTTGTGGCTTGGTGGCATTGCTCACGGCTACGTTGCCCGGATAGCTACCCGACTCGGGCATCACCCACCACTTATAGCTGAGGGCATCGCCATCGGGGTCGGTTGTTTTGGCGGCATCCAAGGCGATGGTTTTGCCAGCACGTGCCTTTACCTGGATGGCATCCAAGCCTTTCTTGCCGTTTACCACCACTATGGGGTTGCGATTGCCCTTGCCCTCCTTGGCCCAATCCATGCGTGCGGCAAAGTTGTTGAATGTAGCGGGATAGAAGTAGTTTTCGTACTTCTGCGAAATGCGCTTTATCTCGGGGGTGGTGTTGGTGTAGCATTGGGTGGTCTTGTCCAGGGAGTTGTCCCACACGTGGTAGCCCGCCCAGCCTACTTGCGTTGGCTCGGAGGGGTTGTTCAGGCCGTTGGGCAGGATGTGCAGATAGGATGGTGTATCGCCCTCTACGCCCCACTTGTTTTTGGGATAGCGTGCGCCCAGGTGTCCGTGCTTTTGCACGTGTGCGGCATATTCGTTCCAATTGCGGCTACCGATGTCGTTTTGCGATAGCCAGGCGCTTTCGTCCCAAATGAAGAGGAGGTCGTCGCCACAGAGCTGGCGCATCCACTCGTGCGAACTGAATGCGTATTGTCCGCGGTTGTGCCAAGGCACGTCTTGGTCGGTAATGGTATATACGCGCAGCTTGTGCAAGAAGGCTTTGAACTCCTTGTCGGTGCGCGTTTGCTTCACTTGCCAAATGGCTTGCGCCAGGGTGTTGCCTCCACCCCACACGCCTATCCAAAGGGGGCGATTGTCTTTTTCGTCGGCCAAGCGGATGATGAAGTCGCTACCAGCCGAGCCGTTGCCTTCGCCAATGACTTCGCGTCCCATCTTTGCGCTACCCAGCATCACACGGCTGCGCAGATACTCCACACTGGGCCAATAGCCGATGTATTGCTTCTGTTCTTCTTTCTTCAATGGTAGGAAGGCGGTTTGTGCCGAGCGCTTCATCAGGTTGGGAAGGTCTTTTTCGTAAGCGCCCAGGGTGTTGAAGATGGTATCCATCCACGCCACGGGGTAGTTGCTATTGTTCCATCCGGTGGTGGCAATGATAGCCTCCACCTCGAAGAGGTCGGCATGCGACAGGAGGCGAATCAACGACTCTTGGTCGTCGGGCTCGATGTCGGCCGGTGCAATGTCGGTCAGTACCACCATGCGCGGCTTCAAGGTTTTCTCGATGGTTTGCGCACAAACGGCTACGCTCATGCTTACCAAAAACAATAGGGAAAGGATTTTTTTCATATTTCTCATGGTTTTATGTTTATTTGTTTTTGCGGACGCATTGCGATGCGTCCCTACAATTTCACTTTCTTCTTCACGGGCTTCGACTCGTTGTGCAAGCGGTCGAGGGCGGTTACTACGTAGCGGTACTTGGTGTTGCCATCGTCGTAGGGCAGCTTATAAAAGGTGTTGCGCGTAATGGCCACTATCTTCGAGGGGTCGCCAATGTTTACCTTCTCTTTGCCTTCGAAGCGATACACCACGTATTGCACGGCGCGGTTCATCTCGTCTTTATGCTTGGGAGCTGTCCAAAAGAGGATGTAGCCATCTTCTGTCCACACGGGTTGTAGCTTCTTCACCTTCTTGGGGGCTTTGTCGTCCATAAACTCGAACACGGGCGGAAGTGCGGGATAGCGGTGGTAGTTGTTGATGAGCAGGTTGCGGTAGTTGCCCACATTGTTCACCACATCGCTTGCCGGCCATTGCACACTGCCGCCGATGGCCTCGTGGCGGCGTTGTAGCTCCATCTTCAACGCCAATTGGTGTGTATCAGGGTTGGATGGGTCGGCATTCTGCACGGTGTTGCTCACGGATTGTCCGATGAACAATGGGCGACCTTCGGCATGCTTGGCCCACCACTCCACCAACACGCCATAGTCGGCTGCTGGGTGGCCCACGTGCCAATATATCTGCGGCATGTTATAGTCTATCCATCCCTCGCGCGCCCAAAGCAGCACGTCGGCGTAGAGCTCGTCGTAGTTTTGCAAGCCATTGGTGGCGCTACCATCGGGGTGGCTCTTCTGGTTGCGATAGATGCCGAAGGGCGAGATGCCAAACTTTACCCACGGCTTGGCGGCACGCACGGTTTCGTGGATTTGCTTTATCAGCACGTTCACATTGTTGCGGCGCCAATCGCCTATGTTGGTAAATCCGTTGGGGTTGCTTTGGAAGTTGGCGGCATCGGGAAACTCCTGCCCCTTGATGGGATAGGGATAGAAGTAGTCGTCCATGTGCAGGGCGTCGATGTCGTAGCGCGTTACGATGTCGGTAATGATGCGGCAGATATAGTCGCGGCTCTCTTGCAAGGCGGGGTTGAAGTAGAGTTGGTCGCCATAGGTTACAAACCACTCGGGATGCGTGTGATAGATGTGCGTAGGAGCCAATTGGCTGGCCAATGTGGTTTTGGCGCGATAGGGATTTATCCATGCGTGAAACTCCATGCCGCGTTTGTGGCACTCTTCAATCATCCACGCCATGGGGTCCCAATAGGGCGATGGTGCTTTGCCTTGTTCGCCCGTGAGGAAGCGACTCCACGGCTCAATCTCCGAAGGATACAATGCATCGGCTTCGGGGCGCACCTGGAAGATGATGGCATTGATGCCGGCCTCTTGCAAGGCGTTCAGTTGGGCGGTGAGTGTTTGTTTCATCTGCTCGGTGGGCATGCCTTTGAATTGTCCGTTCACGGCTTGTATCCAGGCTCCTCTAAATTCGCGCTTTAATGACATATCGTCATTGCCTTGTGCCGACACATTGGCGGCTAGCAACCATGCAAACAATAAAATCAACATGTTTCTATTCATTATCTTTTATACATATAAATTCTTTATCCTAAATATATCGTATATTCTATTTCTTCGTCTATTGCAGAATTGTGCATCTCCATGTGTGAAGCATTTGTATCATATTCTTCATAAGTTCCTCCCCAAAATAATCTTTCCTCTATTATTCCGTCATTTATATCTTGCCCCTCTTCATACATATTACGACGGATAGCCTTAAGAATCTTTTTATGTAGCCCTTTCAAATTATTAGAGATATAATAATCATCAAGAACTTCCCCTTCAAGCATAGCATTTTCCAATTTTTCATAGATATTTTCCGAAATACTCATTTCAAAAGATGTCTCTCCTGCCTTTTCAAAGCCGAAAACGGAGTAGGTAATTCCAATAGAATTATTCAAATCAAAATCCATAATGTCACATTCAAGATATTAATATTTTTATTACAAATAGTAACTATTCAGCGAAACATGTACCTACCACCCCGCCCAAGGGCACCCCTCCTTCCAGAAGGAGGGGAATTTAAGTTGCGGCATTCATTTCAATTCTCCTCCTTCTGGAAGGAGGAGTACCCCTTGTGGGGGAGGTGGTAGGACTAATTAACAAGTGATGTCATTCGTTGGATAGTTACTACAACTTTTTTTTGCAAAGATACTATTTTTTCAGACATTTCTTTGTCATTTGACGAATATCCCTTACTTTTGTACTAACCAAATTATTATTGTATCATGAAAAAGTATGTATTAGCCTTGTGGATGGCATTAGGAGCCATCACACTTTCCGCCCAACAATCGCACGTAAACGTGGATTGGGCACCACACAAAAACACCGAAAACATTACCCCATTCAGTGCGCGACTCATCTCGCCCGAGGTACACGACGACCACACCGTAACCTTCCGCTTGCACGCCCCCAATGCCAAAGAGGTGTTGCTCACTGGTAACATGTTCGTTGGCCCCGATGCACGCAAGCGCGTACCTTTCGTGAAGGGCGAAGATGGCGTGTGGACACTGACCATCGGCCCATTGATTCCCGAAATCTATTTCTACTACCTCATTGTAGATGGTGTACAAAATGTTGACCCTAACAACACCTTCACCGGACATGCTGCTATGCCTGCATTCAGTATCTTGCATGTACATGGCGATGAACCTGCTTTCTACGATCCGAAGCCAAATGTGGCACATGGTAGCCTCACCACGCACTACTACTACTCGGAAGTGACCAAGGGTGTACGCGACTTGATTGTCTATACTCCTGCCAATTACGACCCAAAGAAGCAATATCCTACCCTCTACTTGATGGGTGGATCGGGCGACTTGACCGAGACTTGGGTGATGCACGGAAAGGCTAACTTTATTCTGGACAACCTGATTGCCGAAGGTAAGGCGAAGGAGATGATTGTGGTATTCCCCAACGACCAAATGGTGACTCGTTCGCACCCCAAGCACACCGAACTTGCCTTCCCATTGATGGAAGAGGAGTATCGCAAGAGCATTATTCCGTTCATCGAATCGCGCTACAATGTGATTAAGGACCGCCACGCACGCGCCATCAGCGGCCTATCGATGGGTGGACGCTTGTCGCAATACGTAGGCTTCCGTTGCCTCGACCTCTTTGCCAACTTCGGTTTGCTTAGCTCGGCCATCGACATCAAGGAAACACCTGCTTTGTACGACAAGGACATCAACGACAAGATAGACTACCTCTTTGTAGGTGCCGGCACACACGAAACTGGCTTCATGGCTCGCCACGAAAAGTTGCACAAAGAGTTGGACGAAATGGGCATTAAACATCACTATTATGTAGGTAGCAACGGTGCGCACGACCTCGTAGCATGGAAACACCTATTGTATTATGCTTTCCTCCCCAACTTGTGGAAGAACTTGAAATAGGCTTAAAAACCTAACATATCGAAAAAGAAAACGGCAATCTTTTTAGGTTGTCGTTTTTTTGTTTAGCTTTGCATCATGGAAAAGAAAAAAGCCATACAAGTAAAAGGTGCACGCGTCAATAACCTGAAGAATATTGATGTGGAGATACCACGCAACAAGTTTGTGGTTATCACTGGTGTATCAGGCTCGGGCAAATCATCGCTTGCCTTCGATACGCTTTATGCCGAGGGGCAACGTCGCTATGTGGAGAGCCTCAGCAGCTATGCACGCCAGTTCTTGGGGCGCATGAGCAAACCCGAATGTGACTTTATCAAGGGCATACCGCCCGCTATTGCCATCGAACAGAAGGTGTCGAGCCGCAACCCACGATCCACCGTGGGTACATCGACCGAGATATACGAATACCTACGCTTGCTCTATGCACGCATAGGACGCACATATAGCCCCATCAGCGGACAAGAGGTGAAGAAACACTCGGCCGAGGATATTGTGAATTGCATGCTTCAACACCCCGACGGCACTCGCTATACGGTGCTTACGCCTATCCTACTACGCGAAGGACGTGCACTCAAAGAACAACTCGCCATCTACCAAAAGCAGGGATTCAACCGCTTGGAGGTGAATGGCAACATGATGCGCATAGACGAATACCAACCGAAAACAGACGATGTGGTGTTCTTGCTCATCGACCGCATGAGCAGCTCGCACGAACAGGATGCTATCAGCCGACTGACCGACTCGGCCGAGACGGCCATGTACGAGGGCGATGGTGCCTGCTTGCTACGCTTCTATCAACCCGACGGAAGCACTACCCTATACCGCTTTAGCACGAAGTTCGAAGCCGATGGCATCACCTTCGAAGAGCCTACCGACCAGATGTTCTCCTTTAACTCGCCCATCGGAGCGTGTCCCGAATGTGAGGGATTTGGCCGCGTGATTGGCATAGACGAGCACTTGGTGATACCCGACCGCTCGTTGTCGGTGTACGATGGTGCCGTGGTGTGCTGGCGTGGCGAGAAGATGGGCGAATGGAAGCAGATGGTGATACGCGGTGCTGAACGTGCAGGTTTCCCCATCTTTACGCCCTACTACGAGCTGAGCGACGAGCATCGACGCATGTTGTGGGAGGGGTGCCGCTACTTCGAGGGCATCAATGCCTTCTTCCGCATGCTACAAGAGAATCAGTATAAGATACAATACCGCGTGATGTTGGCACGCTATCGGGGCAAGACGGTGTGCCCAAAGTGTAACGGCACACGCTTAAAGCCCGAGGCCAACTATGTGAAGGTGGGCGGACGAAGCATCTCGGAGATTGTGGATTTACCCATCAACGAGCTGAAGCGTTTCTTCGATACACTGAAGCTGACCGAGCACGAGCAGCAGGTGGCCAAACGCATACTGACCGAGATAAATAGCCGCATCCGCTTCTTGGTGGATGTGGGCCTCAGCTACCTTACGCTAAACCGATTGAGCAACTCGCTGAGTGGTGGCGAGAGTCAACGCATCAACCTTGCCACATCGCTAGGTAGTAGCTTGGTGGGTAGCCTCTACATCCTGGACGAGCCAAGCATCGGCCTACATAGCCGCGATACCGACCGCCTGATTCGCGTGCTTCGCCAACTACAAGCATTGGGCAATACGGTGGTGGTGGTGGAGCACGACGAGGAGATAATTCGTGCGGCCGACTACATCATAGACATCGGCCCCAACGCCGGGCGATTGGGCGGAAACGTGGTGTATCAAGGCGACATGAACGACTTGCAAACGGGTAGCGAAAGCCACACCGTGCGCTACTTGCTGGGCGAAGAGACAATACCCACACCGGCGCACCGACGTCCGTGGAACAACTACATAGAGCTGAAAGGAGCTCGCGAGAACAACCTAAAGGGCATCGACGTACGCTTCCCACTCAACGTGATGACGGTGGTAACCGGCGTTAGCGGTAGCGGCAAGAGTACCTTGGTGCGCAACATCTTCTATCGGGCATTGAAGCGCGAGCTGGACGAATGTACCGAACGCCCGGGCGAATTTTCGAGCATTGGTGGCGACATACGCATGCTTCGTGCGGTGGAGTTTGTGGATCAAAATCCTATCGGCAAATCTTCGCGAAGCAACCCCGTGACCTACCTTAAAGCCTACGACGAAATACGCAAGCTATATGCCGAGCAGCCCCTTGCCAAGCAATTGGGATACACGGCGGGATACTTCAGCTTTAATAGCGAGGGCGGACGATGCGAAGAGTGTAAGGGCGAAGGTACCATCACCGTAGAGATGCAATTCATGGCCGACCTTGTGTTGGAGTGCGAGGCATGTCACGGCAAGCGCTTCAAGAAGGATACGCTCGAGGTGAAATTCCACGACCAAAACATCTACGATGTGTTGGAAATGACCGTGAACCAAGCCGTAGAGTTCTTTACCCTACACAAGCAAAAGAAGATTGTGAAACGCCTTAAGCCGTTGCAAGATGTGGGCTTGGGATACATTAAGTTGGGGCAATCATCTTCTACCCTATCGGGCGGAGAGAGTCAGCGCGTAAAGTTGGCCTACTACCTCAGCATCGAGAAGAGCGACCCTACGCTATTCATCTTCGACGAGCCAACCACCGGCCTGCATTTCCACGACATCAAGAAGTTGCTCGATGCCTTCAATGCCTTGATTGCACGCGGACATAGCATCTTGATTATCGAACACAACATGGATATTATCAAGATGGCCGACCACGTGATAGACCTTGGCCCCGAAGGTGGCGACCAAGGAGGATACATCGTTGCTACCGGCACACCGGAAGAGATTGCCGAATGTGGGGCAAGCTATACGGGACAATTCTTAAAAGAAAAGTTTTGTTGATTTATGATTTATCCCAATGCTTGCGACGCATGTTTTCCTTTTTGCGCATTACCAACCAAAGCACCAACACAATGAGGTAGCCGGCACCAAGTGTGAGCCATTTGCGCGTGGTGTCAAGCTCGGTGTTCTTGGGTAGGAAGTAGAGGGCCATGATGGTCATATAGGCAAACAAGGCAAGCGATAGCCAAGTGGATTTTCTGATTTTTCTTTTCATATTCGTTTAGTTTTTGCGTGAATGAATCATCTTTTGTCGCCAAAGCATGAATAATACCAATGCTACTACCGAGATGCCAAGCGCTACGGGAAGGATATAGCTTTGTGGCTTGGCAAAGCCCTCGGGCGCTACGACAATGTAGCTACTACATACGGCAAGCATAAAGAGGGCGGGTATCAGGGTAACCAAGTAGTAGTGGCCACTACGCTCCTTGGCCAAGAATACCGATACGGCAAACAGGGTGAAGACGGAGAGGGTTTGGTTGACCCATGCAAAGTAGCGCCAAATCATATCGAAACCGGCCGCATCGCGCAAGCTATAGAGCAACACGCCGATGGTGATTAAGAAGATGGGTATGCAGATGAGCAAGCGACTACGCATACTCTTTTGCTCCATGTGAAGGAAGTCGGCCACAATGAGGCGAGCCGAACGAAGGGCGGTATCGCCGGTGCTGATAGGTGCGGCCACCACACCAAGGATGGCAAGCACACCACCAATAGTGCCCAGCCATGAGCGAGTGATGTCGTTCACCACAACCGATGCATTGCTTTCGGCCATGCCGTTGTCGTGGAAGAAGATAGTAGCAGCTGCTGCCCAAATCAAGGCTACGATGCCCTCGGTAATCATAGCACCATAGAACACGGGGCGGCCATGATGTTCGTTGGTCATGCAACGCGCCATCAATGGGCTTTGTGTGGCATGGAAACCGCTAATGGCACCACAAGCAATGCTCACAAACATAATGGGGAAGATGGGTAATGCTTCGGCATTGGGATGGGTGTTGTGCAAGCCGTCCCAAAGCTCGGGTAGCACACCCCCCTTAGTATAGAGCATCACCAAAATGCCTATCGCCATAAAGATAAGTGCCAAAGCAAACAAGGGGTATATCTTGCCGATAATCTTATCGATAGGAAGCAGGGTGGCAAGCATATAGTAGGCAAATATTACGATAATCCAGAAGGTGGCATCGAGATGTTCGGGGGTAAGCTTGGCAAGCAAACCTGCGGGGCCGGAAACAAACACCGCGCCTACAAGTATCATAAGGATAACGGTGAAGCCACGCATCACTTGCTTGGTGGTAAGGCCCAAATAGCGGCCAATCATCTCGGGCAGACTTTCGCCATCGTGACGAAGCGAAAGCATACCGGCCAAATAGTCGTGCGTGGCACCGGCAAAGATACTGCCCAACACTATCCATAGGAACGAAGCCGAGCCAAACTTAGCGCCCATAATGGCACCAAAGATAGGGCCAAGGCCGGCAATGTTCAAAAACTGAATCATAAAGATTTTCCACGTGGGCAACGGAAGGAAATCCACACCATCGTTCTTCAACAAAGCGGGTGTTTTTCGGTTGTCCGGGCCAAAAATGCGCTCTACAAAACGGCCGTAGATAAAGTAACCGGCAAGCAGCGCCAACAGACAAAGTGTAAACGAAACCATTTTATTTTGTATTTTATAGTTATATTTGCTACTTTTACATCCGCAAATGTAACAAGTTTTTTTGAAGAACAAGCATTATGCCACGAAAAGCTACCCTACATATACTATTTATACTTTTTTCACTGTGCTATTTCTCGCCGGGATATGCTCAAAAAGCGAACACGCAGTTGTGGCTGAAGAGTTTTGAAGAGCTTGCCGAAGAGTACGAAATGGAGGATTACGACTGGGAAGAGGAGTTGCTTTTGCTCGATAGGTTGCAAGCAAATCCTATCGACTTGAATCGTGCCACAAGGGAAGAGTTGAAGCAATTACCCTTCTTGAGCGACGAACAGATAGAGCAAATTCATGCCTACCTCTATCTGCATGGCGAAATGAAGACGCTAAACGAGTTGCTCTTGGTTGAGGGCATGGACAAACGAACTATGGAGATGATGTTGCCGTTTGTATGCATCAAAACAGAAGCATCCACAAAAGGATTTCCATCCGTCAAGAACATCCTTAAGTATGGCGAGCATGAGCTTATTACCCGCCTTGACCAACCGCTATACACACGCAAGGGATATAGCGATAAGTATCTGGGCACGAAGCAATATCACTCGTTGCGCTACGAATTTAGCTATGGCGACTACTTGCACGCGGGCATCACCGCCGAAAAGGATGCGGGCGAGCCGCTATTGGGCATGCACAACAAGCAGGGGTACGACCACTATGGGGCGTACGTGCAACTTAAACGGTTGGGAAGAGTGGAGCACCTGGCCGTGGGAAACTATCGACTGAACATGGGCGAAGGATTGATTTTGGGAAGTAGCTTTAACCTGGGCAGAGGGACAACACTGGCCAACGCCTACTACAAGCCGGCAACCATTCGCAAGCATAGCTCGACGGACGAGTATAACTACTTTAGCGGCGTGGCAAGTACGGTGCGCTTGCATCGCAACGTAAGGACTACCCTCTTCTATTCGTATCGGAACATGGATGCCACCATTAAGGAAGGTAAGATTACCTCTATCTATAAAACGGGATTGCACCGCTCGGAAAGCGAAGCCGAAAAGATGAATGCCTTCAGCATGCAAACCATGGGCGGAAGCTTCCGATACGACGCCAACCGATGGAGCATTGGGGCGAATGGTATCTACTACTTCTTCGACAAGGAGTATCGGCCTAACTTGCAAACGTATAGCAAATATAACCTACAAGGTAATCACTTCTACAACGTAGGTATGGATTATCAACTGCGTTTAGGGGCATTGAATTGGCGAGGTGAGGTGGCCAAAGGCAAAGAAGGATGGGCAGCTGTGAATAGGCTTATTTACAACTACTCGGGCGATTGGCGCATGATGCTTATTCATCGCTACTATGCACACGATTATTGGTCGTTCTTCGGCAACTCGTTTGGCGATAGTAGCACACCACAAAACGAAAATGGTTGGTACCTGGCCACCGAAGCTACGCCTTTCGCACGTTGGCGTTTGTTTGCTTCGATTGATTTGTTATCCTTCCAATGGTGGAAGTATCGCATCAGCAAGCCCTCGCAAGGCATGGATGTACAAGGTAAGGCAACCTACTCGCCTACTTCGAACGTGGATATGTATGTAAGCTACCGCTATCGCAAGAAAGAGCGAGACGTAACCGGCACCGGTGGCGAGCAGACATATCCCTATCATCACCACAAACTACGCTACCGACTAACTTGGGACAATGGTTGTTGGCAATGGCGTTCAACCATCGACTACAACCACTTTAAGCAAATGCATTTCGATGGCAAGCAGGGATGGGGATTTACACAAGCATGCAACTATGTGCATCCAAGCAAGGCATTAACCATCGGCATACAAGGGAGTTATTTCAATACCGACGACTACGATAGCCGCGTGTATATTCACGAAAAAGGGTTGCTACATACCTTCTACACACCCGCCTTTCAAGGGCGAGGTTTCCGTTATTCGGCCAACGTGCGCTACGACATGGGGAAACGACTGATGCTATTACTAAAGGTTGGCGAAACTATCTACCAAAACCGCGAAACAATAGGTTCGGGAAGCGATTTAATTGATAGCAATCGGAAAGCCGACGTGCAACTACAAGTGCGCTTGAGGCTATAAAAATGTCCTTTTTCACCCTACTATTTTGTCAATTTACAGACAAATGCTACCTTTGACCCCGAAATAATCAACTAAAACAACAATGAAAATGCGTAAATTATTGAGTGTATTGTTAATGACAATTGTGTGCGCTACCGCTACACAAGCACAAAACTACTACATGAACGAGGATTGTTATTGGGGAGTACGTCTTGGTGTAAATGTTGGAAACCTTGCCTTCGACGGATTGGAACCAAATAAAAGCTCGCAAACAGGATTGAACTTCGGTGTTGTATATGGCATGCCTGTATCCGATGATATGCCTATCTACTTTGAACCTGGTTTGTTGATTACCGCCAAGGGTGTGAAGGTGGACTCGAGCCACAAGCAAGAGATTAAGAGCCGTTTGACATATTTGGAAATACCCGCTGTGTTTAAATATCGCTTCGAAGAAGTATCCGAAGATGTGTGCGTTGAGCCTTTCTTTGGTGGTTTCTTTGCCATGGGTATTGGCGGTAAGACAAAGGATTTTGAAAACCGCGTTAAGCGCAACTCGTTTGGTAGCGGTGCCTACGAGCACTTCGATGCCGGCATTCGCTTGGGATGCGGATTGGCCTATCGCAACCTCTATGCTGAAATGAGCTACGATTGGGGATTGGCCAACATTGCGCAAAGCAACTTCAACTACTTGGGGTATGATAGCTTTGACGACACTATCCGCACTCGTTGCTTAACACTAAGCGTGGGATTGAATTTTTAAGCTACTTAAAGAAACTGAATAGTATCGGCAAGCTGATAGCCTTCTTCATAGAGTGCTGTTAGCTTGTCGATATTTTTTTCGATACGGTCCACCTCTATCGGTCGTTGCGGACGAATAACGGTGATGCGTCCTTCGTCTTCTAATCTCTCTACCAAATCCAACTGCTCGTTGTACAACTTGCTACGGTTATTGATAGCCTCGCGCAATAGGGGGTATTTGCGATAGATAAACGGAGGCACTTTGGTACCCTTTATCTGCTTGCGATAGCCACGATTGCGTGTAAGCACCACCACATTATTCTCGGTAAATCCCTCGTTTTGAGCACGTAGCAAAGGGATGCTATCGGTAATGCCACCATCCAACATCGGTATGCCATCTACGTAGGCAATGGGACACACAAAGGGCAAACTACTCGACGCACGCACAATGTCGATGATGCGTTGAGGGTTGTTTTTCTCTTCGTAATAGCAGGCCTTGCCCGTCAAGCAATTGGTAGTTACCATCTCGTATCGCTCAGGGCTTTGAGCATATTTATCGTAATGATATGGGATAATCTTGTTGGGGAAGGTGTCGAATAGCAAGTCGAAATCCATGATATTGCGCTTGGTGAGCAAGTACTTCAACTGAATGTAGTTATACTTCTCCAGCAAATCGATGTTGCTAAACTTTGCCCTACCACGTTGGCCCGACATATACGAAAGGCCATTGCATGCCCCCGCACTAACACCAATGCTATAAGGGAAACGAATGCCCCTATCCATGAAGTTGTCCAAAACACCACATGTAAACACACCACGCATGCCTCCTCCTTCAAGAATCAAGGCGGTTTTCGACGTTATCTGTACTGACTTTCTATTCATATTTATACAAAACGTTGCAAAGATAGGTTTTGTTTACAATATTTTCGTTATCTTTGGGGCAGATTTTAAATTTTCAAAACAAATATACTTATCTAAATGAAAAGATTGATGTTATTGGCCATGACAGGTTTCCTCAGTCTGAACCTAATGGCACAAGATGCTCCAAAGCAAGAAGAGGGTTTCGTATTTACTACCGTTAAGGAAAATCCTATTACAAGTATCAAGAATCAAAATCGTGCCGGTACATGCTGGTGCTACTCTACTTTCGGCTTCCTCGAAGCAGAATTGTTGCGTATGGGCAAGGGCGAATTCGACTTTGCCGAAATGTACACCGTACAAAAGACTTACCTTGACCGTGCAGATAAGGCCGTTCGCACACATGGCGACGTATCGTTCTCGCAAGGTGGCTCATTCTACGATGTGATGTATGGTATGAAGCACTATGGTTTAGTGCCCGAAGAGGTGATGCGTCCGGGTGCAATGTATGGCGATTCGTTGAGTAACCATACAGAGCTTTCAGCCGTTAGCGATGCGGTTGTTGCTGCTATTGCTAAAGGTCGCTTAAGCAGTTTGCAAACCGATGCCGAAGGTACTCCACTTTGGAAGAAGGCTATCGAATCTATCCACGAAATCTACTTGGGCGAAGCGCCTGATACATTTACTTACAATGGCAAGGAATATACCCCAATGTCATTCTACGAATCTACAGGTTTGAATCCTGACGATTATGTATCGCTTACTTCGTACACTCACCATCCTTTCTACTCACAATTCGTATTGGAAATTCCTGACAACTGGCGTTGGGCTTTGTCATACAACTTGCCTATCGACGAGTTGATGGAAGTGTTCGACAATGCTATCATGAAGGGTTACACCATTGCATGGGGTTCGGACGTGAGCGAAGATGGCTTCACACGCGATGGTATTGCCGTATTGCCCGATGCTGAAAAGGCACAAGAACTTAGCGGTAGCGACATGGCTCATTGGTTGAAGTTGACTCCTGCACAAAAGAAGCTCAACACCAAGCCACAACCACAAAAGTGGTGTACACAAGCCGAACGCCAAAAGGCTTACGACAACTGGGAAACAACCGACGACCACGGTATGGTAATCTATGGTATTGCTAAGGACCAAGAAGGCAATGAATACTATATGGTAAAGAATTCTTGGGGCAAGAGCGGCAAGTACGACGGCATTTGGTATGCAAGCAAAGCATTTGTTCGCTACAAAACCATGAACATCCTTGTTCACAAAGATGCACTTCCAAAGGCTATTGCCAAGAAATTAGGAATCAAGTAAGAACACTTCTTCATAGTTAATCAGAAGAGGCGTAATCCCATCGTGGGTTGCGCCTCTTTTTTTGCTCAAAATCCTCGAAAATGTGCATTTTTTCGCTCTTTTTCTTGTCAAACCAAAGAGTTTATGTAAATTTGCGGGCTGAATGCGTGTTTTACACCTTATTTATATAAGCAACGCAAATTATAATACCAAATTATAAATATTATGAGTTTAAAAATTGTAGTATTGGCGAAACAAGTACCCGACACCCGCTGTGTGGGAAAGGACGCCATGAATGCAGACGGTACAATCAACCGCTCGGCACTTCCGGCCATCTTCAATCCGGAAGACTTGAATGCCCTTGAACAGGCACTCATTTTAAAAGAAAAACATCCAGGTACAACTGTAACAATCTTGACAATGGGTCCCGGACGTGCAGCAGAAGTTATTCGCGAAGGCCTCTTCCGCGGTGCAGACAATGGTTATTTGCTGACCGACCGCGCCTTTGCCGGTGCCGACACGTTGGCTACATCATACGCCCTTGCAACAGCTATTAAGAAGATTGGCGATTTCGACCTTATCATTGGTGGACGCCAAGCTATCGATGGAGATACTGCACAAGTAGGCCCACAAGTAGCAGAGAAACTTGGTCTTACTCAAATTACCTATACAGAAGAGGTGTTGAAGGTAGATGAGGAAGCTCGCCGAATCACCGTGAAGCGTCATATCGATGGTGGCGTAGAAACCGTAGAAGGTCCTATGCCTATCGTGCTTACCGTAAATGGTAGTGCAGCACCTTGCCGCCCACGCAACGCTAAGTTGGTGATGAAGTACAAACGTGCCATGGGCGCACAAGAAAAAGCAGCTATCACTAAGGATGGCGCAGCATTGCCCTATGCAGACTTATATGACAAAGCAGACTACCTGAACATTGTGGAATGGAGCGTAGCCGACGTAAACGGCGACACCGCACAATGTGGTTTGAGTGGCTCGCCCACTAAGGTGAAGAAGATTGAAAACATCATCTTCCAAGCTAAAGAAAGCAAAACCATGACCGGTAGCGACGAAGATATTGAAAACTTGATTGTTGAACTATTAGCTAACCATACGATAGGATAAATTATGAATAACGTATTTGTATATCTGGAGCTTGAAGGCGCACAAGTAGCCGACGTAAGCCTTGAATTGCTAACCAAAGGTCGTAAGTTAGCTAACCAACTCGGTTGCCAATTGGAAGCCATTGCAGCCGGAACAAACCTCGAAGGTATCGAGAAACAAGTATTGCCTTTTGGTGTAGACAAGTTGCACGTATTCGATGCAGAAGGCTTGTTCCCTTACACATCATTGCCTCATACTTCTGTTTTGGTAAACCTCTTCAAAGAAGAGCAACCACAAATCTGCTTGATGGGTGCAACCGTTATTGGTCGTGACCTTGGTCCACGCGTATCGTCGGCATTGACTAGTGGTTTGACCGCCGACTGTACCCAACTTGAAATCGGTTCGCACGAAGACAAGCGTGCAGGTGTAACCTACGAAAACTTGCTTTACCAAATCCGTCCTGCTTTTGGTGGTAACATCGTAGCAACCATCGTAAACCCCGAACACCGCCCACAAATGGCTACTGTTCGCGAAGGTGTAATGAAGAAAGAAATCCTTGACGAAAACTACAAAGGCGAAGTGGTGAAACACGACGTTGCTAAGTATGTACCTGAAACAGACTTCGTTGTAAAGGTTATCGACCGCCACGTAGAAAAGGCTAAGCATAACTTGAAGGGTGCTCCTATCGTAATTGCCGGTGGCTATGGTATGGGCTCGAAAGAAGGTTTCGACAAACTCTTCGAATTGGCAAAAGAACTTCATGCAGAAGTAGGTGCAAGCCGTGCTGCTGTTGATGCTGGCTTTGCCGATCACGACCGTCAAATTGGTCAAACTGGTGTTACCGTTCATCCAAAGCTATACATTGCTTGCGGTATCTCTGGCCAAATCCAACACATTGCTGGTATGCAAGATGCAGGCATTATCATCTCTGTGAACAACGACCCAAATGCCCCCATCAACACCATTGCCGACTACGTGATTAATGGTACAGTGGAAGAAGTTATTCCGAAACTGATTAAGTATTACAAGAAAAATAGCAAGTAAAATGGCAAATTATTATAGCGAAGTACCGGAACTCAAGTATCACTTGAACAATCCGATGATGAAGCGCATCTGCGAACTTAAAGAGCGCGAATATAGAGACAAAGATAAGTACGATTATGCTCCTCAAGACTTTGAAGATGCAATGGATTCGTACGACAAAGTATTGGAAATCACCGGCGAAATCACAGGTGAAATCATTGCACCTAATGCAGAAGGCGTAGATGCCGAAGGCCCTCATTGCGAAAATGGCCGCGTGCGCTATGCAGCTGGCACTGCACAAAACCTCGACGCAATGGTAAAGGCAGGTTTGAATGGTATGACCATGCCTCGTTGCTATGGTGGATTGAACTTCCCTATCACTCCTTACACCATGTGTGCCGAAATCGTAGCAGCAGCCGATGCTGGTTTCAGCAACATCTGGTCATTGCAAGACTGTATCGAAACACTTTACGAATTCGGTAACGAAGACCAACATAGCCGCTTCATCCCTCGCATCTGTGCCGGCGAAACCATGTCTATGGACTTGACCGAACCCGACGCAGGTTCCGACCTTCAAAGTGTTATGTTGAAGGCTACCTTCGACGAAGAAAACAACTGCTGGCGCTTGAATGGTGTGAAGCGTTTTATCACGAATGGTGATGCCGACCTTCACTTAGTATTGGCTCGCTCGGAAGAAGGAACAAAAGACGGACGTGGTCTTTCAATGTTCATCTACGACAAGCGCGATGGTGGTGTAAACGTTCGCCGTATCGAAAATAAGTTGGGTATTCACGGCTCTCCTACTTGCGAATTGGTTTACAAGAATGCCAAGGCAGAACTTTGCGGCGACCGCAAGCTTGGTTTGATTAAGTACGTAATGGCTTTGATGAACGGTGCTCGTTTGGGTATCGCAGCTCAATCAGTAGGTTTGAGCCAAGCTGCCTACAACGAAGGTTTGGCTTACGCAAAAGACCGCAAGCAATTTGGTAAGGCCATCATCGAATTTCCAGCAGTTTACGACATGTTGGCCATCATGAAGGCTAAGCTCGATGCTGGTCGTGCATTGTTGTACCAAACATCTCGCTACGTAGATATCTACAAAGCATTGGACGACATCGCCCGCGAACGCAAGCTCACTCCCGAAGAACGCCAAGAACAAAAGAGATATGCCAAGTTGGCCGATGCCTTCACTCCATTGGCAAAGGGTATGAACTCGGAATATGCTAACCAAAACGCATACGATTCAATCCAAATCCATGGTGGTTCGGGCTTTATGTTGGAATATCCTTGCCAACGTATCTACCGCGACGCACGTATTACCTCCATCTACGAAGGTACTACCCAATTGCAAACCGTTGCAGCTATCCGTTATGTAACAAACGGTTCATATGCTGCTACATTGCAAGAATATGGCATGTATCCTGTTAGCGCCGAAATGCAACCATTGCAAGACCGCGTTAAGAGCATGGTAAGCAAGTTCGAAGCTTGCACCAACGCTATCAAAGAAGCTAACGACCAAGAATTGCTCGACTTCGTTGCTCGTCGTCTTTACGAAATGGCTGCTGTCTGTGTTATGTCACACCTCATCATCCAAGACGCTACCAACGAACCCGAAATGTTCAGCAAGTCGGCTTTGGTTTATGTAAACTACGCTGAATCAGAAATCGAAAAGCACTTCAATTTCATCCGCAAGTTCACTGCCGACCAACTTGAAAACTATCGCAAGTAATCATTAACATGATACATAAGAAAAGGCGATGCATATAAATGCATCGCCTTTCTGTTTTTAACGCTTTAGTTTATACTTCGCACCGCAATCTAATACAAAATTCAAAATATCCCCAAAGATACCTACTACTTCAGAAGGGACAAGTATTTCCGAAAAAGAGCAACCGAACTTATCGTATAAAACTTGAGGTAAAGAAGATAAAGGAACTTTTAAGTGTCTGGCCATCACTTTTGCATCGTCCTCATCAATAATGGCAGAATAGCTATAATCCTTTCCTCCGATTCTGTAATCTTCAAAACCATATTCCACAACAAGGTTATTCAAATAATCAAACCCCGAAACGATAGTCCCTACAATTTCAAGGTCATTACCCGATTCAACTATAATACTCCCAGATCTAATCATAGTATATTCACATTTTGTTTTACAAAAACATAAATCAAGCAACAAAACCAATTCTACGATAAACAGTTTTTTTCTCGGCTTTTTGAGGTTTCATCAAGCGATATGCATTCTCTATATCCTCCGCTTCTATCGTTTGATATAGGCTTTTATCTTCTACACACATAGCCAAATCTGCCAATCGCTTAGACATTGCAGTCAAAATACCATTCTCAATATATTGCTCCACCCAACGGGCATTATGAAAGAAAACATCTTTATTCGCAACAACTTCTGCAATTGTTTCTTCCAAACGTTTATCCGCCTGAGGCGTTAAGATATATTCCAATCGAGAAAGCTGATTATGAGCTATTTGCAACAATTCATCGGCATTATAATCCTCAAAATGGAAATGATAAGGGAAACGCCCCTTCATACCGGGATTCGTCTCCAACATATTCATCATCTCCTTTTCGTATCCTGCAAGAATCACAATTAAATCAGGATTCTTTTGCGAAAGAACTGTCAATAAACTTTCAATCACCCGATGCCCATAATCCTTTTTAGTATCTCCACCATCATACAGATTATAGGCCTCATCAATGAACAATACATTTCCTTTCGCCTGTTCCAACAATGCTTGCACATTATTCTCGGTGTCACCAATGTATCGTCCTACAAGTTTTGAGCGCTCAGTTACAATGACACCTCCCTTCGATAGGATTCCCAACGAATGAAAAACACGCCCAACCATTTGGGCTACAGTAGTTTTTCCTGTACCGGGATTACCCGTAAACACCATGTGATAACCACCTCGCTCTGTAACCGGTAATCCTAACAAACGCCTTTTTTCATCCATTCTACTACGGCAAAATAGTGTTTTTAGGTTCTCTTTCAGCCCCTTTAAACCCACCATTTGGTGTAGTTTCTCCATGTTTGCTGAAAATTCATCGGATTTACGTTGCGTTTCAGGAAAGTAAATATCATCTGCCTCAATCAAAGAAAACATCTCTTTTGCTTGCTGCTCCTTTGCCGGGGGCGATAGAAGAATGCGACGAGTAAAGCGTGACAACACCTCATCCTTCATCCATTCTTGCAACTCATTTGTTTTCCAAATGTAGCCTTCATTCCTCAAACGCTGTAATCCTTCATAGATTTTCTTTCCAGCCTCTTCTGACAGAGAGAGAGACTTACCCACTAAAAAGCGTTGCACCCAATGTAATTGCTCTGCCAACGAGGGGTCTTCCAAACGGAATACAGTTCCCTTATTCATTAGCCTTCCAATAAATGAAGATGCTTTCATCACTTGCTCTACTTCAGCCATCGAGCCAACCAACATCAGCACACATCTATCATCTTCTTGCAAATGCTCCTCCACAGCTTGCAGCAACACATTTCCGCCAGGCATCATTATGGCAGATAAATGATGCAGACAAAGCACCGCCCCACTCCAATCATTCATCACCCCCTTGATATTACTACCTGGAGTAGCTTCAGTTCTACGATCCAACAAGTCGTTGCAATCTCTTTCCAAATAAGTCAGTTGGGGATTCATCAAATTAGAAAGTTGGCGCATTTGTTCTTTATCATACACATTATCCTCTAAAATCAGTGCAAAATGATGCCCGGATTTCCAGCACCCAGGTAAACCCAAACGCATACGTTTTTGGTCGAATGCATAATTCAGGAAAGAAGCTGCAACCTGCCTGCGTATCTTTGCGCCACCAGAGACCTTTTGCCAATAATGCCAAGCCGTATTCTTCCGCAAATACTTGCCTAACAGATAATAAGGAGAAAGAGCATCGAGTTGCTCCCATGTAAAAGAAGTTGCACTATTCTCCTTCCAACAAAAATCTATACGTAAAAAAGGTTCACCATTGTGAGACACCACCATGAAATAGTTTCCATCCACCCACATAAATGGAGAAGACAAAAAGTATTTAAAAGAAGAAGAACAGAAACTGAGATGTTCCAACTTTCCCATCAATTCCCAATCTTCATTGTAAGCAATCACATCAAAGTGATCCAATTCAGTTTGAACAGTCGTCCAGTCCAACCTTAATTTCAAGTTTGGCGAGAGCGACACCTGCTTCAAGGACGGGTGTTGCAACAATTCACCATTTTCCAACAAGTAGAAAGTATAGCGATAAGCCCCTTTCCATACATCAAATCTATGCTGAATATTATCTTGCGGGGAAGCATTATATATCAGCAAATAGTATTTACCCGGTTTCTGAAGCAACTTGCTCTTA
>JAGBWA010000025.1 GCA_017630035.1 Bacteroides sp. | reverse complement strand
TAAGCAGCACCTTTCACACCATCGGCACTAAGGAAAATCTCCTTATTTCCCCAATTTTCGGGAATGCTAAATTCACGATAATAAGTACCTGTAGGGTTCCACTTCTCGGGTACGTAAGGAGGATTTGGTTCGGTAAAGTATTTATCACCAGCCCATGAAACAAACTCCCAACCAACATTTACATAAATAGGAGTGCCGTAGCCTTGAATTTCCCAATTGCCAGGCACTTGAATGTCTGCCCATTTCTTGCAATCATCGCCTCGGAAAGATGTGGGACGGTCGGCAAAGTTTTCTACATAGTTGAATTTCCACTTGCCGTTCAATGAAAGGCGATATGTGCCATTTACACGGTCGTTTATCACGGCATCTTCCTCCGATACATACGAAGTGTATGAGCTACGAGGAGCAACACGATTGATGCTTGTCAGCTTCGGATTGGTAATCTGACTATAACGATCGGCCTCCTGAGCGAAGGCGCCATTTACCATCATTAAGTTGCAGATGGCAAAGAGTAGGTAGTTAATCGTTCTTCTCATTAGTAATCATTTATAATGTTAGTTTATTTACTTGTTTTCATACTTGCTTTCACAAAGTAGAGGATAAGCAATGCATAAGCTCCCAAAGCAAGAACTTCAGAGAGGGTGTTGTTCAACCAAGCATCGTTCACCAAGTTGATGCCGCCAAAGCGCATAGTAGCACTAACTACACCCATCAACGCACCACCGGCAATGAAGCCAGATGCAAGCAATGTACCCTTTTCGCCACGAGCAGCATTCAGTTCGGCATTCTTCGAACGAGTAGTTACATACCAATTGATGGCACCACCTACTACCAATGGTACGTTCAATTCCAAGGGGATAAACATACCCAATGCAAAGGCAAGGGCAGGAATCTTGCAAATTGTAAGCACGATGGCAAGCACGGCACCAATGCCATAAAGCAACCATGGGGCACCTACACCACTCATCAATGGCTTGATAACAGCCGCCATAGCATTTGCTTGAGGGGCTGCAAGTTCGCCACTTGTAAATCCGTATGTCTTGTTCAACACAATCATTACACCACCTACGGTAGCGGCCGAAACCAATGTGCCAAGGAATTTCCAAGTCTCTTGGTTGGCAGGTGTTGTTCCCAACCAATAACCAATCTTCAAGTCGGTAATAAAGCCACCGGCCATAGAGAGAGCGGTACAAACCACACCACCCATTACCAAAGCGGCAACCATACCACCAGGGCCTTTCAAGCCAACGGCAACCATCACTACCGATGCAAGAATCAGCGTCATCAGTGTCATACCCGATACAGGGTTAGTACCTACAATGGCAATGGCATTAGCGGCTACGGTAGTAAACAAGAAGGCAATACCCGCTACCAACAAAATAGCTACGATGGTGTGTAGCAAGTTGCCTTGCATCACGTCGAAGTAGAAGAAGAGGGTTACCAAAATCAAAGTAATGATAGAACCGATAGCGATAATCTTCATTGAGATGTCGCGTTGAGTGCGCTTAATCTCAGCATTGGCTTTTGCTTTTCCGCCCATCTCTTTTGCGGCAAGCCCTACGGCACTCTTAATGATGCCCCACGACTTGATGATACCAATGATACCGGCCATGGCAATACCACCAATACCGATGCTCTTGGCATAGTTGCTAAAGATTTCTTCCGGACTCATCTGTCCAACGGCAGTAACGATTTCAGGATTCCATTGATTCAGTGTTGCATCGCCCCAAATCAACGAGATAAGTGGAATAATCACCCACCACACCAGCAACGAGCCGGCGCAGATAATAGCGGCATACTTCAAACCTACGATATAGCCCAAACCAAGCACAGCAGCACCGGTGTTCACCTTAAACACCAATTTTGCTTTGTCGGCAACGGCTTCTCCCCATGCACAAACGCGTGTGGTGAAGTTTTCGTTCCACCAACCAAAGGTAGCTACGATAAAGTCGTACAAACCACCCACCAATCCGGCAATGAGCAACGGCTTAGCTTGGTTGCCACTCTTTTCGCCCGACACCAACACTTGTGTTGTGGCGGTAGCTTCGGGGAAAGGATACTTTCCGTGCATGTCGCTAACGAAATACTTGCGGAAAGGAATTAAGAAGAGGATACCCAAAATACCACCGAGCAACGAGCTGATGAACACTTGTGCAAAGGTAACGGTAATCTCTTCCGGATAGCTCTCTTGCAAGATATACAAAGCGGGTAGGGTAAAGATGGCACCGGCTACGATTACCCCCGAGCTGGCACCAATCGATTGAATAATGACGTTTTCGCCCAACGCATTTTTGCGCTTAGCTGCCCCCGACACACCCACGGCAATAATTGCAATAGGGATAGCGGCTTCGAATACTTGTCCCACCTTCAACCCAAGGTAGGCAGCTGCTGCTGAAAACAAAATGGCCATGCCAATACCCCAAAGTACCGACCAAAGATTCACCTCGGGATACTTCTTGTCAGGACTCATTAGTGGCGTGTAGTTTTCGCCTGGCTTTAGCTCGCGAAAAGCATTTTCGGGCAAGCTGATGTTCTTTTCTTCTTTTTCCATTGATATAGTTTTTACGATTATATTTTTTTGAATGGTCAAAGATAGTTAAAAATATGATATAAAGGATACAAAAAAAGGAGAATTGCAAAATTCTCCTTTCCTTCGTGATAAAATATATCAAAAATGATTTATTCTTTGTTCTCGTCGGCAGCAGTTACGCCCTTTTCCACCATGTCGCCCACGATGAATAAGCGGAACACTTCGGTCTTGGCATTACTACGCACAGTTATCGATTTCTTGAACTTACCAGGATAGCGTCCGGCACCATTATAAGTCACTTCAATTTCGCCTGTACCACCAGGTAAAATCGGTTCTTTTGGGTAATTGGGCACTGTGCAACCACAAGAAGCTACAGCTTGATGAATCACCAAAGGAGCATCGCCCGAGTTCATAAACACGAACTTACAAGTAACGATAGGATCTACTTCAGAGAAAGTACCAAAATCGTGTGTAGTCTTATCAAATTCGATAACAGCTTTCTTTTCTTGTGCTACGGCTTGTGTCAATGCAACAACAAGCAAGCATACGCAAATAAGTAATTTCTTCATGTTCTTTCACGTTTAATAATGAATCATGGCACAAAGATAACTCTTTTCTACAAAAAAACACTATCTTTGCATAACGTTTAATGAATTTCAACATTTCGTAAGGGTGAAAAAAACAACCATACAGCTGCAAAATCTATCTACCGGCTATCGCGAAAAAGGCGGTAATAAGTTGGTTTCGAGCAATATATCAGCAGATATAGAAAGCGACGAGCTGACTTGCCTCATCGGAGCAAATGGTATAGGAAAATCTACCTTGATGCGCACATTAGCTGCTTTCCAACCGAAGATTTCGGGCGAAATCGTGGTGCAAGGCAAGGAGATAGATGCTTATACCGATAAGGAATTGGCACGCATCATCAGCGTGGTGCTGACCGAGCGATGCGACATTCAAAACATGACGGTAGAAGAGTTGGTGGGGTTGGGCAGAAGCCCTTATACCGGCTTTTGGGGTACATTGAACGATGCCGATAAGGAGGTGGTGAAGCAATCCATTGCGTGGGTAGGCATTGAGCATTTGGCACAACGCCATGTGCAGACGCTGAGCGATGGCGAACGACAAAAAACAATGATTGCCAAGGCATTGGCGCAAGAAACGCCTATCATCTTCTTGGACGAGCCAACGGCATTCCTCGACTATACAAGCAAGGTTGATTTGTTGCTATTGTTGCATCGTTTAAGTCGCCAGATGCATAAAACCATCTTCCTCTCCACGCACGACATTGAATTGGTGCTGCAAATAGCCGATAAACTTTGGCTGATGGATGCGCAAAGCGGTGTTACTATCGGTTCGCCCCAGCAGTTGGCGCAAGATGGTAGCTTGGCTCGCTTCTTCAGCCACGAACACATTACGTTCGATAGCGACACCCGCTTGATTTCCGTTCATCTTTAATCCCATATAGCCGTGCATAGTGCCGAACACAATTACCAACGAATGACGCAAGCCTCTATACCGGGATTGATTACCCGCATGGCTATCCCCACCATCATCAGCATGTTGGTTACGGCATTGTACAACCTGGCCGATACCTTCTTTGTCAGTCAGATAAATACCCAATCCACGGCAGCAGTAGGCATTTCGTTTTCGGTGATGGCCATTTTGCAATCGTTGGGATTCTTCTTTGGTCATGGCTCGGGCAACTATATCTCTCGCCAATTGGGAGCATTGCAACGGAAAGAGGCGCAGCAAATGGCATCAACCGGTTTCTTCTATGCCTTGTTGTTTGGAGGGCTGATTGCCTTCTTGGGCGTTCTCTATATTTCGCCTATCGTAGCAGCTTTGGGTGCTACACCCACCATTCAGCCCTATGCCGAAAGCTACTTAAGCATTGTGTTGCTTGCTGCTCCCTTCTTTGTGGCTTCGCTTACGCTGAACAATCAGATACGCTTGCAGGGCAATGCCGTTTACTCTATGGTGGGCATTGTAAGTGGTGCGGTTATCAACGTGATACTCGACCCGATACTTATCTTTGGTTTCGATATGGGCATCACGGGTGCGGCATGGGCTACGGCCATTGGTCAGTTCAGTAGCTTTGTGTTGCTGCTCTTTATGACCCATCGTGGCGGTACGTTGCCGGTGAATATAAAAGACTTCAACCCTTCGTGGGCGTTCTTCAAGGAGATTATCCACGGCGGCACACCCTCGTTGGCACGTCAAGGATTGGCCAGCTTGGCTACCATCTTGCTCAATGTGTCGGCCGGTGCGTATGGCGATGCTGCTATTGCCGGTATGACCATTGTGTCGCGAGTGGGCTTCCTTATCCAATCCATTATCATCGGCTTTGGACAAGGATTTCAGCCGGTGTGTGGCTTTAATTATGGTGCCAAACTCTATGGTCGTGTGTTGCAAGGATTTTGGTTTTGCGTTCGGTTGGGTGTGGTTTACCTCACCATCTGTGCCATCTTGGGCTATATCTTTGCCGAGGATGTTGTGGCGCTATTCCGCAACGATGCCGAGGTGGTGGCGGTAGGAGCATCGGCATTACGTTGGCAATTCATTGCATTTCCCATCAGTGCGTTCACTACGATAACGAACATGATGTTGCAAACCATCCGCAAGTCGGTGCGTGCCACCGTGCTTTCCTCGGCTCGTCAAGGCTTGTTCTATATACCGCTCATCTTCATCCTGCCCCATTTCTTTGGGTTGCATGGCGTAGAGATGTGTCAAGCCATATCAGACATCCTCACCTTCTTCCTTGCTATTCCATTGGTGTATAACGTCATTTTCAAGGAACTTGTTACTAGTCACTAGTAGCTAGTCACTAATTACTATCCTCTCCACCGGCTGCTCCTTCGTGCTATCCAATGGTGCCGTTTGAAACTTGACGGTTGTAAAATCAATCTCAGCCATGTCGATGAGGCGTATGTTTTGATTGTACATGGTGCGATAGTAAATCTTACCATTCAGCAAGTCGCTTGCTACTGTCCATTGCGTAGCGCTGGGATAATCGCCCGGCTCTTGTCCGGAAGGAGTGTCGCAAGCCACTGGCACGTCGAAGTTGTTCAGCAAGTGAAACAAGTGCAGCACCGTGTGCCATCCATCGGCCTGTTGTCCGGTAGTGTTCAGCAAGTAGGCGGCACGTACAAAGCGTGAGGGTGGGGTGAAGTCGCCTGGCAAGCCGAGGTATCCGCTACCATTACCAATGGATTTCAGCGGTTGGTTGCCCAACGATTTCGGTGCAAACGTACCCACTTGGATGTTGATGTAATTGTTAAGGTTGGTCAGTTGCCATTCAAAACCCGGTGCGTTGGTAATCACACCCACGTGATTCTCGTAGAAGCAAGCCTTTCCGTCAATGTATTCCAGCACCACTTGTCGGCCACTCTTGTCGGCAATGCGCCAATGGGCTGTGGATGCACCCGGATAAACCGACACTACATGCAGCTTCTTGATTCCCTCGATGGCCTCGTCCACCGTTGCAAAGCTGCTTAGGATGTACGACACCAATTGCAAGTCGGCCATTGTGTGCGCTTTCTGCTTCTCGTCGTAAGTTACATACTCGCCATAGTCGGGGAAGTAGAACAATCCGGCCGATAGACGTGCTTCGTTCACACCCTCCACTACAAACTCCGCTCTGTCCATGGCCAGCCCCACGTAGCCATGCTTGGCGGTAAACTTCATTCCATCTGTTCCGCCATTAGGCAAGAACGATTGTTGCTGGTGTCCGCGTGGAACGATGGCATAAAGGTTGTTCACTTCGCTACCACCCCAGTCTATGGTGCGAGCCATCACCTGTGCGCCATCCTTTGCTTTTGCTGACATGCCTGTGCAGGCCATGGTTGGTGTGGGCGATAATCCCACCAATGTCGATGCTACCAACGAGCATACAAATTCTTTCTTCATAACACTAAAACGGTTTAAGTTTATTTTCAGTGCTATAACGAGGCGGCTAATCAGTTTGTTCAAATATTCGTTCATATCGTTTAGTTTTTGTTTCTTTCCCTTTGTCACTACAAAGTTACAATCGTTCTTCGATTTTGATACCGCTAATTTTCGGAAGAATATGTAATCGGCATATTATCAGCGGTTTGTGTTGAATTTTTATTCTTAAAATTAATCTAATTAACTCAAATTAACAATTGAGCCACTCAACGACATGGTGTAAGAAATCACTAAATAAATTTTGGCTTAACACAAAAAATATATTTAGTTGAGCGTAAAACTATACCTTGACTGTCAAGGTCGTTATTTCGAAAGGCTTGCTTCCGCCAATGCCAGGGTGTCGGGTTTGCCTATGTCAAACCATTGGTAGCCTTCGGTGGAGAAGCCTTGGATGCGGGCTTTTTGACAGATGGAAAGGTAGAAGGAAATGATGGAAAATTTACCTTGCCATTGTTCGCCTTCGAGTAGGTGGAAGAGGCGAGGCGAGATAATGTGGATGCCGCCAAAAGCTAATTCGGATAGCTTGTTTTCGTTGTAGCTAAATCCTTGTGGTTTAACCTCTCCCGTTGTTTTGTTTACCCACCCCTTTAAGCGATTGTCGTTGTCGAAAAGTAGGTAGCGTGAGGTGTTTCGTTGGCTCACTAAGAGAGTTGCATCGGCGTTATTCGTAAGGTGATGTTGATATAATTTATGCAAATCTACGTCGGTAAGGATGTCGGCATTGTGCACTAAAAAAGGTTCGTCTCCATCGAGAAAGGGGCGTGCTTTCTTAATGCCTCCACCGGTATCGAGCAGTTCGCCGCGCTCGTCGCTAATGTGAATGGTGATGCCAAATTGTTGGTTGGCCTGTACAAAGTCGATGATTTGCTCGCCAAAATGGTGGATATTGATGGTGATTTCGTTGAATCCGGCTGCTTTCATTCGCTCGATTACATGCTGAAGCATTGGTTTTCCGGCAACGGGCACCAGTGCTTTAGGCATATTATCGGTAAGTGGGCGAAGGCGTGTGCCCAATCCGGCGGCAAAAATCATGGCTTTCATAGGCGTAAATTAGCTCTTTGAGGGGTAAATTTTCTCTATATTTTGCTCGCGATGTACGAGGTTTACTTGCACGCCAAACTTCTGATTCAGGTGTTCGGCCAAGTGTTGAGCCGAATAAACCGAGCGATGTTGGCCACCGGTGCATCCAAAACATACCGAAAGGTTGGTGAATCCGCGCTCGATGTAACGCTTCACCGAGGCATCCACCAAGGCATAGACATGCTCTAAGAAGGTGGTTATTTCGCCATCCTCTTCAAGGAACTTAATGACGGGCTCGTCGAGGCCGGTAAAGGGCTTGTAGCGCTCGTACTTGCCCGGATTGTTCACCGCACGGCAGTCGAACACATAGCCACCACCGTTGCCGGTAGTGTCTTCGGGGATGCCTTTCTTGTAGGCAAAACTCATTACTTTAACGGTGAGTTTTCGCTTTTGCAAGCCGTCGGCAAACTGCTTCAGCTCGGTAAGCGATTTCAGCACTTCAGTCAAGTAAGGATATTCAGGGTAGGGCTCTTTTAGTAATTGACGCAAGTTTTCGATGGCATAGGGCACGCTTTGAATGAAGTGCGGCTTCTTTTCGAAATAGCCGCGAAAGCCGTATGCACCAAGCACTTGCATGGTTCTAAATAGCACAAAATGACGCAATTGTGCATGGAAATAGGCTTCATCCACCGGCTTGTACTTGCGCAATGCTTGGATATATTCGTTGAGCAATTCTTGGCGAAGCTCGTCGGGATAGTTGGCTTTGGCTTGCCATAGGAAGGAGGCCACATCGTAGTAGATAGGCCCTTTACGTCCGCCTTGGAAGTCGATGAGCCACGGCTCGCCATCCTTCACCATTACGTTGCGGCTTTGAAAATCGCGATACAGGAAGGTGGCCGACGAGCTACGAAGCAATACATCGCTCATCTTTTGGAAGTCGTCCTCCAATCTATCTTCTTGAAATTCAAGTCCTGTAGCCTTTAGGAAACAGTATTTAAAGTAGTTCAAATCCCACAAAATGCTGCGGCTATTAAACTCGGCTTGCGGATGGCAATAAGAGAAATCCATGCCATCGGCACCGGCAAATTGGATAGCTGGAAGCAAGCGCATGGTTTTGCGAAGCAACTCTTTCTCCTCTTCGCTGAATATGCTTGTTTGTCGTCCTTTCTCAATGGCATTGAACAACAATGTATCGCCCAAATCCTCTTGTAGATAGAACATGTTGTTTTCCGAACGTGCATAGATGGTGGGCACAGGCAATCCTTTCTGCTTGAAGTGCTCTGCCATATAGAGGAAAGCACGGTTTTCTTCGAGCGATTCGCCGCTAACACCAATCAGTGTGGGGTTGCCCAACAAGCGGAAATAACGGCGGTTTGAGCCTGATGCTGGCATCTCCTCGATGGCTTGCGGCTCGCAACCTACGTAGGAGAGGTATAGTTTTTTAAGTTCTTCGATAATCATGACGATGTGTGTGCTATTTGATTTGCGGTGCTAAGATACAGCTTTTCGTTTAAAACGTGAAACGTATGGACATAAAAAAAGGGATACCGCCGTATCCCAACCTTTTATTAACCTTAAATCTAATACTATGAAAAACACATTGCAAAGATACGGCTTTCTTTGAAACGTGCAATAGATGAAGCATATAAAACGTGTATTTATAACACTTATTAATACTTTTTGCGCTAAATTCAAGGGATTTTAAGAAAAATAGCACGTTATCCCACTATTTGTGTGGATGCTTTTTTCTCGGAGATAAGCAAGAGCTTGTCGCCCAATTCGAGTTGCAACTGGCCGTTAGGCACCAAATAGGCATCGCCGCGCTTCACAATCATCACCAACGTACCTTTTGGGATATTCATCTCTTTCAGCGTGTTGCCGTTAGCAAGTAGCTCCGCAGTCACGGTTAAGTCGCGCAAGTCGGAACCAATCTCTTCGGGCAACTCTACACCGAAGTCGTTGCCGGTTTTAGGCATAGGCATAGAGAGGCCTAACCAACGCGACATGTGCGATACCGTAGTGCCTTGAATGACCAACGACACGATGGTGATAAAGAAAACAATGTTGAAAATAGCATCGGCACCAGGCACTTGCTCTACTACGGGGTAGGTGGCAAAAATGATGGGGACAGCGCCTCGAAGGCCCACCCACGACACGAAAAGGCGCGATTTTAGTGTTACCTTTTTGCCAAAAGGAAGCATGCAGATAAATACGCTAAGCGGACGGGCAATAACAATCATAAACACACCGATGAGCAGCGCTACCAAGGCCACTTCTATCATCTCGTGCGGATTGACAAGCAAACCTAAGCAAAGGAACATGATGATTTGGAACAACCACGTCAAACCATCCATAAAGGTGTTTATCTCTTTGCGGTGCATGATGCGTGCATTGCCCACCATCATACCGGCAATATATACGGCTAAGTAGCCGTTACCTCCCAGCAAATCGGTTAGCGAGAAGGTGAAGAATACAAACGATAATAGCAGGATGGGGTAGAGAGATTGGTTGTCGATGTTCAAGCGATTCAGCATCAAGATGGCCAACTTGCCCAACAGATAGCCGGCAATGGCACCTACAATGAATTGGATGAAGAACGAACTTAAGATGCCTCCTATACCCATGCTGGCCGATTGGGTGAGCTGAATAAGTACCACCGTAAGCATATAGGCCATAGGGTCGTTACTACCACTTTCTAGCTCCAACATGGGGCGTAGGTTGTGCTTTAAGTTGATTTTTTGCGAACGTAGAATGGCGAATACCGAAGCCGAGTCGGTAGATGACATGGTAGAAGCCAATAGCAACGAGGTGATAAGCGGGAAATGGATGTTTGTCCAGCTCATACCCGAAAGCCACCAAATGAATAATCCGGCAAATAGGGCGGTGAGCAATACGCCCAATGTGGAGAGCGCTATGCCTTGCGCAAGTATCGGCTTGATGTCGGAAAACTTAGTATCCATACCACCCGAGAACAAGATAATGCTCAACGCAACCATACCGATGAATTGAGCCTCTTTGGCACTATGAAATTGAATACCTAAACCATCGCTTCCAAAAGCCATACCTACCATTAAAAATAATAACAAGGTAGGCACGCCGAAGCGATAGCCGGTTTTTCCCACTACAATACTAACAAATAATAGGATAGAGCCTATCAACAATATGTTTCCTGCTGTAAAAATCATACGTTTTTCTGTTTTAATGCGCAAAAATAGCAAATGTTCACTATTTATCAAAAAATATCCATACCTTTGCCGCACATTAGAACAACTAAAACGAATAAAAAGTATGGCTGGATATATCTCTGACGATATACGTAAGGTAACTACCCATCGTTTGGTAGAAATGAAGCAAAGAGGCGAAAAAATCTCTATGCTTACCTCTTATGATTACACCATGGCACAGATTGTAGATGGTGCCGGTATCGATATTATTCTTGTGGGCGATTCGGCATCGAACGTCATGGCCGGAAACGTAACTACACTGCCCATTACCCTGGATCAAATGATTTATCACGGCAAGTCGGTGGTGCGTGGTGTGAAGCGCGCTATGGTGGTGGTGGATATGCCTTTTGGCTCGTATCAAGGCAATGAATACGAAGGTCTTGCATCGGCCATCCGCATCATGAAGGAGACGCATGCCGACGCGTTGAAGCTTGAAGGTGGCGAAGAGGTTATAGGCACCGTGAAGCGCATTATTAGTGCCGGTATTCCTGTTATGGGACACTTGGGATTGATGCCGCAATCTATCAATAAATATGGTACATACACCGTGCGTGCGAAAGACGAAGCCGAAGCGCAAAAGTTGATTCAAGATGCACACCTGTTGGAAGAGGCTGGATGCTTTGCCATTGTGTTAGAGAAGATTCCTGCCGACTTGGCCACACGTGTAGCAAGCGAATTGACTATCCCCGTTATTGGCATTGGTGCCGGTGGTGGCGTAGATGGACAAGTGTTGGTGGCTCAAGATATGTTGGGCATGAACAATGGTTTCCGTCCACGTTTCTTGCGTCGATATGCCGACTTGCATACGGTGATTACCGATGCCGTTAGCCGCTATGTATCGGATATTAAGAACTTAGATTTCCCTAACGAGAAGGAGCAATATTAGTGACTAGCTACTAGTGGATAGTGGATAGATAGTGGTGGTGGAATGATTAGCCCATAATCATTCCACCACTATTTTATTTAAATAGGTATGGTAAGAATACCATCAGGCCAATGATGGCCGAGGCAATGGCACATACCAATACCGCGCCGGCGGCAATGTCCTTTACTTGTCCGGCAATGGGATGACGAGTAGGGGAAACCAAATCGACCAACTTCTCGATGGCGCTATTGAATAGCTCGGCTGCTATTACCAAGCCTATGCAACCCACTACAACCATCCACTCCATGCGTGTGATGCCGAAGAAAAAGCCTGCACACACTACAAATGTGGTGGCGATGAGGTGAAAACTAAGGTTTTGCTCTTTACCTACACAGCTCATAATGCCCTTCCAAGCATAGCCAAAGCTCTTTATTTGCTTCTTAAAATCGTAATGCATAGCTATTTAACTTCTTGTTACTTGTTTCACTCCTTTTATGGTTCGTAGCTTCTTTATCAATGCTTCCAAGCGGCCAGTATCGCCAATTTGAATGGTTAATATGCCTGAGAATAGCCCATCATTAGAGTTGATATTGATACTTCGCAGGCTTATTCCCATCTCTTTCGAGATAATGGAGGTGATATTGTTCACAATGCCTATGTCGTCGTGACCTACAACACGCAAGGTGGCGGCATACTCTTTTCCTTTCGATTTGCCCGCCCATCGCGCCTTCACAATGCGATAGCCAAAACGTTGTTTCAACTCGTTGGCGTTGGGACAATCGGTGCGGTGAATCTTGATGCCACCCGTTACACTGACAAAGCCAAATACATCGTCGCCATAGATGGGGTTGCAACATTTGGATAGCTTGAAATCCAATCCTTTCAAGTCTTGACCAATCACCAACACGTCGTCTTTCACGTTGAACTCCTCGGGCATGGCTTGTTGCAAGTTGTAGTTTTCGGCGCTACGATACACCACATCTTCGTGCTGCTCGTTTTCGCGTTTTTGCAACTCCAAGTAACGATCTAATATATTGTTTACATCAAGCGTTTCGTTGGCAATGGCTTGGTAGAAGTCGGTCACTATCTTATAGCCCATGCGCTTGATGAGACGCATCATGATGCTTTCATCGTACTCAATCTTGCGATTCTTGAATTTTCGCTCCAATGTCTCTTTGGCAAATTGGTGTTGGCGTGCGTCAATCTCCTTCAGTGCTTGCTTAATTTTGGTGCGTGCTTTCGATGTAACAACCATCTTCAGCCAATCGTGCTTGGGCGTTTGTGCGTTCGAGGTCATGATTTCCACCAAGTCGCCACTATTCAGCACTTGCTTCAATTGAACGTTTTTGCCATTCACTTTTGCGCCGGTACATTTGCATCCCAATCCACTATGGATGTGGAAAGCAAAGTCGAGCACCGTAGAGCCTTTGGTTAGCTTGAACAAATCGCCCTTGGGAGTGAAGACAAACACCTCGTTTTCGTATTGGTCAATCTTAAGTTGATCCATCACCTCCAAGCCGTTGCTATCGTTGTTTTCCAACGCTTCGCGCACAGAAGCCAACCAATCGTCCAATCCCGATTCGCCCTTCACACCCTTGTATCGCCAGTGTGCGGCTAATCCCTTTTCGGCTACCTCGTCCATGCGTTCGGTGCGTATTTGCACCTCTACCCATTTGTTGCCTGGCCCCATTACGGTGATGTGTAGCGATTCGTATCCATTGCTTTTAGGCACGGATAGCCAATCGCGCAAACGCTTGGGGTTGGGTTGATACATATCGGTGACGATGGAGTAGGCTTGCCAACAAGCTTGCTTTTCCTTCTTTATATCGGTGTCGATAATTACCCTGATGGCAAACAAATCGTACACACCCTCGAACGGACACTTCTGCTTCTTCATCTTTTGATAGATGGAGTGTATGGATTTGGTGCGTCCTTTGATGTGGAAGTGCAAGCCACTTTCTTTTAATTTCTGCTCGACGGGCGCAATAAATTCGCTGATGTATTTGTCGCGCGAAGCTTTCGTTTCGTTCAGCTTATCCTTGATGTGATAGTACATCTCTTTTTCGGTGTACTTCAGCGACAAATCCTCAAGTTCCGATTTTATTTTGTATAAGCCTAATTTGTGCGCCAAGGGTGCATACAAGTAGGCGGCTTCGTTGGCCACTTGCTTACGCGCTTCGTCGTTTTCGCTATCCTTTATTTGGCGCATCACGTTCACTCTATCGGCCAGCATAATGAAGATAACGCGCATATCTTCGGCAAAGGTGAGCAATAGCTTTCTAAAGTTTTCCGACTCGATAGAGGGGCTCTTTTGGTATAACTGATGGATGCGGACAATGCCTTGTATGATGCTTACCACCTCTTTTCCGTGTACTTTCTCTACCTCTTCGATGGGGAGGTTGGCATGCTCTACCAACTCTTGTAGCAACAAGGCGATGAGCGAGGCACGATTCACTACAATTTCCTCGGCCAAGATGCATGCATTTTGCATCACTTTTATTACGGGATTCAAGCCGAATAAGTCTCTGCCCAATACATTTTCGTTCAAATGTTGAATGCAAAACGATTTTAGCGCTTTCCACTCTTCGGGCTTCACTACGTCTTCGGTCAAACGGCGTAATCTTTTATATAGAATCCTCTGTAATTTTGCTTCTTCGGGTGTGTAAAATCCTATATTTTTCATCAATCCAAAAATTTTCTGCCTCAAATTTAGTTTTTTTCTTTCATTTTTTGACAAAGTATTTTCTTTTTTTGTATTTTTGAACGTTTAAATTTCAATAATAGATGTATGATAACACTCGAAGACAAAGAATTGCTTGCTAAGAAAGGCATTTCGGAAGAAAAAATTGCCGAACAATTAGCTAATTTTGAGACCGGTTTTCCTTACCTTAAACTTGCCTCTGCAGCATCTGTAGAGAATGGCATTTTAGCCCCAGATGCAGAAACCCAAGAAAAATACCTTAACACATGGGAGAGTTATACTAATACAGACAAGGTGGTGCTGAAGTTTGTACCAGCATCGGGTGCCGCCAGTCGTATGTTTAAGAATCTATTCGAATTCTTAGGAGCAGATTACGATACTCCTCAAACCGATTTCGAAAAGACATTCTTTGCACAAATAGAGAAGTATGCATTCTATGATGATTTGAACGAAGCTTGCCAACAAACAGCTGGTGCTGGCATCGCTGAATTGGTGGCACAAGGCAATTACAAAGCCGTTGTAGCTGCTTTGCTCGAACAAAATGGCTTGAACTATGGCTCACTTCCAAAAGGCTTGTTGAAGTTCCATAGCTATGATGATGATAACCGTACACCACTCGAAGAACACTTGGTAGAAGGTGCCCTTTATGCTTCGAACAAGAATGGTAAGGTGAACGTTCACTTCACCGTTTCGCCCGAGCATCGTGCGCTTTTCCAAGAGTTGGTAGATAAGAAGGCTGCTCAATACGCCAAGAAGTATGGTGTGGAATATAACATCTCGTTCTCTGAACAAAAAGCAAGTACCGACACCATTGCGGCCGATATGGATAACAAACCTTTCCGCGACAATGGTAAGTTGTTGTTCCGCCCAGGTGGACACGGTGCGTTGATTGAAAACTTGAACGATTTGGATGCCGACATTATCTTCATTAAGAACATTGATAATGTAGTGCCCGACAAGCGTAAGGGCGACACCGTATTATACAAGAAGCTTATTGCCGGTGTATTGGTGTCGTTGCAACAAAAGGCATTCTCGTACTTGCAATTGCTGGAAAGCGGTAAATATACTCACGAACAAGTCATGGACATCTTGCAATTTGTTCAACACCAACTCTTCTGCAAGAATCCGGAAGTGAAAAACTTGGAAGATGCAGAATTGGTTATCTACTTGAAGAAGAAATTGAATCGTCCAATGCGCGTGTGTGGTATGGTGAAGAACGTTGGTGAACCTGGTGGTGGCCCATTCTTGGCATACAATCCCGATGGTACTATCTCTTCACAAATCCTTGAAAGCTCGCAAATCGATATGAACGACCCTGTAAAGAAAGAGATGTTCGAAAAGGGTACACACTTCAATCCAGTAGATTTGGTATGTGCCGTACGCGACTATAAGGGCAAGAAATTCAACTTGGTGGAATACGTAGATAAAGCAACTGGTTTCATCTCGTACAAGTCGAAGAGCGGTAAGGAATTGAAAGCACTCGAGTTGCCAGGCCTTTGGAATGGTGCTATGAGCGATTGGAATACCATCTTCGTAGAAGTGCCATTGAGCACCTTCAATCCGGTGAAGACCGTTAACGACTTGTTGCGCGAGCAACACCAATAACATAGACCAATACACTCCTACACCTTATATATAAGTAAGGTGTGGGAGTCTTATATATGGCATAACTTTATATTTATTATAATGAAAAAAATTCTTTTATTAGGTTCTGGAGAATTGGGCAAGGAATTTGTTATCTCTTGCCAACGTAAGGGGCAATACGTAGTGGCTTGCGACTCGTATGCAGGTGCACCGGCTATGCAAGTGGCCGATGAGTGCGAAGTGTTTAGTATGCTCGATGGTGATGCGCTTGAGGCGGTTGTTCGCAAGCATAAGCCAGACATTATCGTGCCTGAAATTGAAGCTATTCGTACCGAACGCTTATACGATTTCGAAAAAGAGGGTATTCAAGTAGTGCCAAGTGCACGTGCGGTGAACTACACCATGAATCGTAAAGCTATTCGCGACCTTGCGGCAAAGGAACTTGGACTTAAAACTGCTAAGTATTTCTATGCTAAGACATTCGAAGAACTGAAGGCTGCTTCGGAAAAGATTGGTTTCCCTTGTGTAGTAAAGCCATTGATGTCGTCATCGGGCAAGGGACAATCGTTGGTGAAGAGTGCCGACGACTTGCAACATGCATGGGAGTACGGATGTAGCGGAAGCCGTGGTGACATAAAGGAATTGATTATCGAAGAGTTTATCGACTTTGATAGCGAAATCACTTTGCTCACCGTTACCCAACAAAATGGTCCTACCTTGTTCTGTCCACCAATTGGTCACGTTCAAAAGGGTGGTGACTATCGCGAAAGCTTCCAACCAGCACCTATCGACCCAGCTCATCTTGTAGAAGCACAACAAATGGCCGAAAAGGTTACACGTGCTTTGACTGGTGCAGGTATTTGGGGTGTAGAATTTTTCTTAAGCCATAAGAATGGTGTTTATTTCTCTGAATTGTCTCCTCGTCCACACGATACTGGTATGGTGACACTTGCCGGTACACAAAACTTGAGCGAATTCGAGTTACATTGCCGTGCGGTACTTGGTTTGCCTATCCCTGGCATTACGCAAGAGCATGCTGGTGCAAGTGCGGTAATCCTTTCGCCAATTGCCAGCCAAGAACGTCCTAACTATCGTGGTATAGAAGAGGTGGTAAAAGAAGATAATACATACATCCGCATCTTCGGTAAGCCAACTACGCGCGTCAATCGTCGCATGGGTGTAGTGCTTTGCTATGGCCCTGTGGGTAGCGATTTGGATGCATTGCGCGACAAGTGTAAGGCGTTAGCCGATAAAGTTGAAGTTTATTAAGATTTCCTTTTTCCATAATAATTAAACTTCGATGCTTTGTTCTCTATGAACGGCATCGAAGTTTTTTTATCTATGACATAGTTATGAAGTAACTATTCAAGAATGCATAAACCTACCACCCCGGCTAAAGCCACCCCTCCTTCCCGAAGGAGGGGAAATTGAGGAATGTTTGCTTCTATAATAAAAGATTCTTTCTTTATTGAAGTAACCAAAATTCTCCTCCTTCAGGAAGGAGGAGTACCCATAGGGGGAGGTGGTAGGTTTATTTTGACATATAGGTATTACCAATTAATCATTGCTTCGAACACAAACGCTCCCTCGCCAAAATCAACTTTAGGCAATGTAGCATCCCCTTTAAAGAGCGCAAATACCGAAGAGCCTGAGCCACTCATCGACGCATAGATAGCCCCCATATCGTAAAGTTTTGCTTTAATATCGGCAATAGCTGGGAATTGTGGGAAAACACTCTCTTCAAAGTCGTTCACCATGTACGTTTTCCACGCTTCGACGGGCATCTTAGCCACCTCTTTTAGCGATATGGTGGGGCGCTTAGGTTTTATTTGCGCAAAGGCATCGCGCGTAGATACAAAGATGTCGGGTTTCACCAATAGCAGTTTATACCCCTTTAGCGAAAGTTCGATGGGCGAGAAGATGTTTCCAATACCCTCGGCAAAGGTAGGCTTGTTTTCCACAAAGAAGGCGCAATCGGCACCCAACTGAGCGGCATACACCTCCAATTGATTGTTGGGAATGTTCAGCTGGAAGTGTTGATTAAGCATGCAAAGCATAAAAGCAGCATCCGCCGAGCCACCACCCAAACCAGCCCCCGAAGGGATATGCTTCAGCAGGTTTATTTCGATGGGCGGCAAGTTGTAGAGACTATCCAATAGCTTATACGCCTTTATCACCAAGTTGTTTTCGTCATCGCCCGCAATCTGTATGCCACTTTGTGCAAGTTTATATTTCCGTTCACCGCCTTCCCACGGCGTAATTTCCAACGCATCTTGTAGCGGGATGGGGTAGAAGATGGTTTCCAGGTTATGGTATCCGTCGGGGCGTTTTTCAACAATGTTTAGCCCCAAATTTATCTTCGCATTAGGAAATGTAATCATACGCTTTTAGAATCTGTTTTACTCATTACTGATAAATATTGAGCGAAAATACAAAATATTGTTGAAACATCGGTTAAAAACTTCTATTTCTTTTATTAGTGAACATTAAAATAAAGGAGTATCTTTGTCGCACAATTAAAATAGAAACAATGGCTGGAGAAAGAAGAACTACCCGCAACACCCGTTCAAAGTCCGCTACTGCCCCCGTTGTGAGCGACTATGGACGCCTACAACCGCAAGCCCCCGAACTGGAAGAGGCTGTATTGGGCGCATTGATGATAGAACGTGATGCATATTCGTTGGTTGGCGAAATATTGCGTCCAGAATCGTTTTACGAACGTCGTCACCAATTGATATATGCCGCTATCACCGATTTGGCTATCAATCAGAAGCCTGTAGATATCTTGACGGTGAAGGAGCAACTTGCCAAGCGCGGCGATTTGGAAGAGGTTGGTGGCCCCTTCTATATCACTCAATTAAGTAGTAGGGTAGCTTCGTCGGCACACATCGAGTATCATGCCCGCATCATTGCCCAAAAGCACTTGGCACGCGAGCTGATTACCTACACCAGCTCCATCCAAAGCAAGGCGTTCGATGAGACACTCGACGTGGACGATTTGATGCAAGAAGCCGAAGGTCGTCTGTTCGAGATTTCTCAACAGAACATGAAGAAGGATTATACGCAAATTAATCCTGTACTTACCGAGGCATACGAGTTGATGCAAAAAGCGGCCGCACGAACCGATGGTTTAAGCGGTTTGCAAACAGGCTATCATAAGTTGGACAAGATGACATCGGGTTGGCAAAACTCCGACCTTATTATTATTGCCGCTCGTCCAGCTATGGGTAAAACCGCCTTTGTATTGTCTATGGCCAAGAATATGGCGGTGAACTACAAAACACCCGTTGCGCTTTTCTCGTTGGAAATGAGCAACGTACAGTTGGTGAATCGTCTCATCTCCAACGTGTGCGAAATTACGAGCGACAAGATAAAGAGCGGTCAGATGGCCGATTACGAATGGCAACAATTAGACAAGCGTATGAACTTGCTCATCGATGCCCCGCTATACATCGACGATACCCCTTCGCTTTCAGTGTTCGAGCTGCGTACAAAAGCGCGTCGCTTAGTGCGCGAACATGGCGTAAAGATAATCATCATCGACTACCTTCAATTGATGAACGCCAGCGGTATGGCATACGGTAGCCGCCAGGAAGAGGTAAGTACCATTTCGCGTTCGTTGAAGGGATTGGCCAAGGAGTTGAACATTCCTATCATTGCCCTTTCGCAATTGAATCGTGGTGTAGAGAGTCGTGAAGGAGAAGAAGGTAAGCGTCCGCAATTGAGCGACCTTCGCGAATCGGGTGCCATCGAGCAAGATGCTGATATGGTGTGCTTTATCCACCGCCCCGAATACTATCGTATCTACACATCGAGCGATGGTGCCGACCTTCGCGGTAAAGCCGAGATTATCATAGCTAAGCATCGTAACGGTGCCGTTGGCGATGTGCGCTTGCGCTTCTTGGGACAATACACCCGTTTCGAAAACGAAGATGATAACTCACTATCAGCACCAATTAGCGAGGCAAATAGCTTTGGCTCGCGCATGAACGACACCCCACCGCCACCCATGGATTTCGGACAATATCCACAATCGGACAATCCATTTGGCGGAGTAGGGATGAACGAAGTGCCGTTTTAGCGAAAAAAACGATAATCGTTTTCGTAAACAATAGCAATTTCGTACCTTTGCATGCAAATCATAAATCATAAATAATAATTCATAAATCAAAATAATGGCAATAGAATTAAAAGACCTTACCAAACGTAGTGAAAACTACTCGCAATGGTATAACGAATTGGTGGTGAAAGCCGACCTTGCCGAGCAATCGGCCGTACGTGGATGTATGGTTATCAAGCCCTACGGATACGCTATTTGGGAGAAGATGCAACGTCAGCTCGATGATATGTTCAAAGCAACCGGACACGTCAATGCATACTTCCCCTTGCTCATCCCGAAGTCATTCCTTAGCCGTGAAGCCGAACACGTAGAAGGCTTTGCCAAGGAGTGTGCCGTAGTAACTCACCACCGTTTGAAAAACTCGCCCGACGGTAAAGGCGTGGTGGTAGATCCCGAAGCACGTTTAGAAGAAGAACTCATCATTCGTCCAACATCCGAAACCATTATTTGGAACACCTATAAGAATTGGATTAACTCGCACCGCGACCTTCCTATCCTTTGCAACCAATGGGCAAACGTAATGCGTTGGGAGATGCGTACACGTCTCTTCTTGCGTACCGCCGAATTCCTTTGGCAAGAAGGTCACACCGCACATGCCACTCGCGAAGAGGCCGAAGAAGAAGCTATCAAGATGCTTCACGTATATGGAGAATTTGCCGAGAAATACATGGCCGTACCCGTTGTAAAGGGTGTGAAGAGTGCTAACGAACGTTTTGCCGGTGCGCTCGATACCTATACCATCGAAGCCATGATGCAAGACGGTAAGGCATTGCAAAGCGGTACATCTCACTTCCTTGGACAAAACTTTGCCAAGGCATTCGACGTGAAGTTCTTGAACAAAGAAAATAAGTTGGAATACGTATGGGCTACATCGTGGGGTGTTTCAACACGCTTGATGGGTGCGCTCATCATGACCCACTCGGACGATAACGGCCTTGTGCTTCCTCCAAAGTTGGCACCTATCCAAGTGGTTATCGTACCTATCTACAAGAATGCCGACATGTTGGCACAAACCGATGCCAAGGTAGCCGGTATCGTAGAGAAACTTCGTGGCATGGGCATCTCGGTGAAGTACGACAATGCCGACAACAAACGCCCAGGCTTCAAGTTTGCCGACTACGAAGTGAAGGGTGTACCTGTACGTCTTGTTATGGGTGGTCGCGACTTGGAAAACAACACCATGGAAGTGATGCGTCGCGATACGTTGGAGAAGGAAACACGCTCGTGCGATGGCATCGAAGAATACGTAAAGAACCTGCTCGACGAAATTCAAAACAATATCTATCAAAAAGCATTGAACCACCGCAATAGCCACATCACCAAGGTAGATAGCTACGAAGAGTTCAAGGAAAAGATAGAAGAAGGTGGCTTTATCCTTGCACACTGGGATGGCACCCCCGAAACCGAAGAGAAGATTAAGGAAGAAACCAAAGCAACCATTCGTTGCGTGCCGTTCGAAACCTTCCTTGGCGATGATAAAGAGCCAGGCAAGTGTATGGTAACAGGTAAACCATCGGCTTGTCGTGTACTCTTTGCAAGTTCTTACTAAGCAAGTAGTTGTTTATTTAAATAGCATAAGGGTATATCAAAACTTGGGAGTTAAAGTTTCTCCTCATTTTGATATGCCCTTATTTTTTCAAAGTTAACAATAACCCCTTTCATAAATCTAAAACCATCCGCGTATGACGATTAAGAGACTCTCTGCTCTAACCCTCTGTTTAGGGATTACGTGCCTGTCTTATGCAACGAATAAGAAGGTGCAACACGATTTTATTGGGAATATCTACAATTACATCGAGAACCTTGACGTGTTCGAATATGGTCAAGAAGAATCTCGTGCCTACTACATCCCCGAGCATCACAAGTTGCTCAATGGTAATTGGAAATTCTACTTTGCCGACACTGTAGAAGGCATTCCCACCAATTTCTATGAAGAAAATTTCAAAGATTCCAAGTGGAGTACGATAGAAGTACCCTCGAATTGGGAAATGCGAGGCTTTGGCGATGCTTTGTTTCGCAATGTAAGCGCCCCCTTCAACGCCAATCCTCCCTATACACCACGCGAATACAATCCTACTGGGGCCTATCGCACCACATTTACCATCCCTGCAGATTGGAAGGGCGAAGAAGTATTCCTACGCTTTGAAAAGGTAGCATCGGCTTCGTTCTTGTGGATTAACGGTCAGGAAGTGGGCTACAACGAAGGCGCCCAAGAACCTGCCGAGTATAACATCACACCCTACCTGAAGAAAGGACGCAACACCTTGGCCATGATGGTAGTGAAGTATTCCGATGGCTTCTACTTGGAAGGTCAAGACTATTGGCGTTTGGCCGGTATCTTCGACGATGTGTACCTCTACTCAACCCCCAAAACACGCTTGTTCGATTGGTACGTTACAACCGACCTCGACAACGATTATCGCAATGCCGAACTGAACATCGAAGCCACCATCAAGAGCTACGACGAGCAACCTATCCAAACCCCAATGAAGGTGCAAGCCCTCTTGTCCGATTCGGAAGGCAACGTAGTTGCTAAGTTCGAAAGCCAAGCCGCCTCGTTTGCTCCTGGCAACCATACGCTATCGTTGAATTTGAAGCAACACATTGAAAATCCCCTTAAGTGGACGGCGGAAACTCCCAACCTCTACACACTGAAGATGTATCTTGTAGATGCTGCTACGGGTGTGCAACTATCGGGTAGTGCTATGGAAGACGTACGCCAAGATGTAGGATTTAAGGAGACAGAAATTGTGAACAACGTATTCCTGCTCAACGGCAAGCCACTCAAGGTAAATGCGCAAAATTCGCACATGCAACACCCCGAAGATGGTCACCGCGTAACAGATGAGCTCATCAAGCAAGACATGCAGATATTGAAACGCTATGGCTTCAACGCCGTGCGCATCAGCCACTATCCACCCACACCACGTTACTTGGAATATGCTGCCCGCTACGGACTTTATATCATCGATGAGGCTGGTGTAGAGGCACATGCCACCGAATATGTATCGAACGACAAACGCTTCGTAGGCATGTATCGCGAACGCGTGCGCAGAATGGTGCTTCGCGACCGCAACCAACCTGCCGTATTGTTCTGGAGTGCCGGTAACGAAAGTGGCGAAGGCCCCAACATTGGCGATGTTATCGACGAAGGACGCAAGTACGACCACACTCGTTGGTGGATGTATGGCGGCAATGCCTATAGCCACAAGGCCGAAGAGATTATTGGCCCTCGCTATCCTACAGCATTGGCCCTCGATTTGAAGGTAGGCCTTCATGGCGATGGCGACGTTCGCCCATCGTTTATGGACGAATACATCTCGGTAGCCGGTAACGGTGGAGGTATGTTCGACGAAATGTGGCGTGCTGTCTATACTCACGAACGCAGCATGGGAGGTGCCGTATGGGATTTCGTATCACCAGGACTTACCCAAACCGCTCGCGCCCTGAAAGATGCTTCGCCCAATGACGTGATGGCACATATCATGGGAAATGCTAAAATCGTAATAGATAAACGCAACAAGAAGAATCACGTTATCGACCTGAACGGACACGACCAATGGGTAGAAGTCTATCGCGATAATTGCCTGGAGATAGCAGACGATGCTGTATCCATCAGCTTCGATGTATTCCCACGCAAGCTCATCAGCTCATGCGGTTCGTTTGTCACCAAGGGCGAATGGCAATACGGTGTACAACAAAACGGTAAGGAAGAAATCATCTTCTACATCAATACAGACAAAGCCCCCGCATCGGCTACCGATAACAACGCACCTCGTTGGGGACGAAACGTTGCCCGCAACCATAAGTACGAGCTCAAGGCTCAGCTTCCCGCCGATTGGGAATACAATTGGCATCATGTAGCGGCCAGCTACGATGGCAAGCAGATGACACTAAGCATCGACGGCACACAAGTAGCAGCTATGGATGCACAAGGCAATATCATCAATGCGCCATTCCCCGTAAATATCGGACGCAACGAGCAAACACACGGCCAAGACACCCGCGTATATATTTGCGATGCCTTGATGGACAATGTTATCATCTCGGGCAAGCAAGGCGAATTGCTGAACCTCAATTTCGAAAGCGAAGTGCTTGGCGATAAATACTTCAGCTGGGGACTTGGTGCACGCACCTATGGTACTATTTGGCCAGACAGAACCGTTCAGCCGGAAATCTATCAAATGCAGAAATCTACTCAACCCATCTCGTGCAAGCTGCTTAGTGGCGATAATTGCCTTGTCGAAGTATGGAACCGCAACCACTTCCTCAACGCCTCTTATTACGACTTCAAGTGGGCTTTGTACGAAGACGATGTCTGCTTGCAAGAAGGCCAGCTCGCTTTAGACCTCGAGCCATTGAGCAAAAAAGTAATCACCTTGCCCTATCAACGCCCCACTATTAAGCCCGGTTGCGAGTATCGCCTGATGCTTACAAGCAGCTTGTCTGCCGACGAGATTTGGGCAGAGAAGGGCACCGTTATGGCATGGGATCAGTTGGAATTACCATGGAAGCAAGCTGCTATTGTTAGCGACAAAACCGTAGGTAAAGCCACACTGAACAAAACGGCCGATGCCATTATCGTAAGCGGCGAAGGCTTCACCTATACCTTTACCTCCGACGGACAACTCTACAGCATCAAGCAAGGCGAAGAAGAACTGTTGAAGTCGCCATTGCAACTCAACGTATGGCGTGCGCCACTTGCCGTAGAGGTAGATAGCTGGAGTCAAGGAAACATCAGCTACAACAACCGCAAGGCATGGAATGGTGCGCAAATTGCCAACGAATACTATAGCAACAACCTGCAAGCCATGACACGCCTGCCCATTTCGTGCGAGGCCTACGAAGCCAACGGACAAGTCTATATCAACGTTCGCTGCTTCTCGCAATTTGGTGCTATCAATACATCGTTAGATGCCTACATCTTTGGTATCCGATACAACGGATACTCCGAAGTATATGAATATCGCATCAATGGCGATGGTACAATGGCTATCCACCACATCCTCGAGCCCGAAGGCTCAATGCCCGAACTCTTGCCACGCATCGGTCTCACCATGACGCTAACCGACTGCATGCAACAAGTGAAGTGGTATGGACGCGGCCCCGAAGAGAACTATCCCGACAGAAAGAGCGGCTATACCGTAGGTGTATATACCAATACCGTCGATGAGATGTTCGAGCCATACCTCATCCCGCAAGATTGCGGCCTGCGATGCGACAACCGTTGGTTAGAGATGAGCAACCCATCAGGCCATGGCCTCCGCTTTGCTATGGACGAATTGTTCAACTTCAATACCTACCACTATAGCACAGAGAACCTCACGAAGGCCGTCTATACCTACCAATTGCAAAAGCAAGATGGTATCACCCTCAACTTAGACTACAACACCACCGGCGTAGGTTGCACCGCCTGCTACGTATTGCCCGGCTACCAAGTTAAGCCAACTCGTTACGAACGCAACCTCACCATAAAGTTGTTCTAAGAATAATGGTAAAAGAGTAGGGGCGTAACGATGCGTCCGCAAATAATAAGGGGACGGACCTATCCGCCCCCTTTTTTGTACCCCAAATCTGTAGGGGCAGGGTCCGCCTGCCCATGAATGTAGAACCCAAAATCGCTCACTCTGGTGTAAACAAATGTTAAATCACTCTATTTTTACTCCAAAACAGCCATTTACAGCATCCACTTTTTTGTATGTCGAAAAGTGTTTCACCGTATGAAACAAAGTGTTTCATCTGATGGAACAGATAGTTAGCTATGTTTCGAAGACAAACAAAACGCCAATGTGACATTAAAAAACTTAATGTCACACGAATGTCACGCCTAATGTCACACTTTAATTTAATATTTCGAGTATTGATAATCAGCCGACTAACCACTAATTTTAACACTTGTGTGACATTGTGACATTAGAAAAATAAACTCTAGAGTGCGCTCGCACGCGCGCGCGAGGGAAGAAACTGTCAACCCTTTCCGTGATTAATCGATGAAATAGTCAACCTTTTCCGTTTTCCGCCAAAATCACGCGCGATTTGCGCTGGATTCACGCACAATCTTTACCGCATTTACGCGTGATTTCCACCGGAATTGCGCACAAACTCGGAGCAATTCCCGAACAAATCCGGCGCAAATCCCGAACGAATCCGACAGAAATTGCGCGTGAATTTTTCGGTTTGTCTTTCTATTCTAACAAATTTGTTGTGTTACCCCTCCAAAACGAGGTCATTTACAACGCTGCGCAAGGTGACGAAATACCAGATGAAGTTGTGTTTCCCCTCCAAAACGAGGTCATTTACAACTACCTGTTCGTGACACATTATCTGACGCACGTTGTGTATACCCTCCAAAACGAGATCATTTACAACAACGTTTCCTAACTCAGCAAAAGCCAAAAAGTTGTGTATACCCTCCAAAACGAGGTCATTTACAACTTCTTGGTTATGTGGAACAATAAGCAACAAGTTGTGTATACCCTCCAAAACGAGGTCAT
>JAGBWA010000024.1 GCA_017630035.1 Bacteroides sp. | reverse complement strand
TCAACGAGACAAGTTGAGCGATAACAGTAGCAATAGCCGCACCGCGAATGCCCCAATCGAACCAGAAGATAAAGATAGGGTCGAGAATTGTATTGATAATCACCGTTGCAATCGTAGCGTACATGGCTTGTTTGGGATGGCCAGACGAGCGAAGTACGGCATTCAATCCCAGATACATATGGGTAATAATGTTGCCAAGCAGGATTATCTCCATATAGTCGCGAGCATAGCCCACGGTTTGGTCACTACCTCCAAAAAAGTAGAGGATTGGATCGAGAAACATCAGCGTTATAACGGCAAACGTAAAGCCAAGTATAACATTAAGTATCACCACATTACCCAACACTCGCCGAGCGGTATCGTAATCGCGCTGACCTAACTTTACAGAGACAAGCGTAGAAGCGCCTACACCTACCAACGAGCCGAAAGCGGCGGCTAAGTTCATCAACGGAAAGGTTAGTGCTAAACCCGAGATAGCCATAGGCCCTACACCTTGTCCAATGAAGATGCTATCTACCATGTTATACAACGACGAAGCGGTCATGGCAATGATAGCAGGAATGGCGTATTGCATCAACAATTTGCCTATGTTTTCTGTGCCCAAAGCAGTGGGCGTACGTTGAACTGACATAATTTTCTTGCTTTAGTTGTTTACTTCATTTTTTGTATCGTTTTCAGCGAGCAAAAGTAGTGATTTTTATTTTCCCTTCATAGAAAAATTATTTTTCAAGTAGGGAAAATTTTAAATTCACGCAAATGAACGCTTTATTTTATAAAGAAAATGGTAGTTTATGAAAAATGTTTCGTACTTTTGCAGCAAATTGTGTTGAATTTTAAACGATATGAACGTTTTAGAACTAAGTGAACAGGAAATTATCCGCCGCAACAGTTTGAACGAGTTGCGCGCAATGGGCATTGAACCCTATCCAGCAGCCGAGTATGTAACCAATGCTTTCTCTATCGACATAAAAGCCGAATTCAAAGACGACGCAGAGCCAAGACAAGTTTCTGTAGCCGGTCGTATCATGAGCCGCCGTGTCATGGGAAAGGCATCTTTCATTGAGTTGCAAGACTCAAAAGGCCGCATCCAAGTATATATCACTCGCGACGACATCTGTCCGGGCGAAGACAAAGAGATGTACAACACCGTATTCAAACGCTTGCTCGACTTGGGCGACTTTGTAGGTATTGAAGGTACTGTATTCCGCACTCAAATGGGCGAAATCAGTATCCATGCTACCAAGCTCACCGTATTGGCTAAGAGTTTGAAGCCACTTCCTATCGTGAAGTACAAAGATGGCGTTGCTTACGATAAGTTCGACGACCCCGAATTGCGCTATCGTCAACGTTACGTGGATTTGGTTGTAAACGATGGCGTAAAGGAAACATTCCTTAAGCGTTCGACCATCATCAAAACCATGCGTGCCGTAATGGACGAAGCCGGATATACTGAAGTAGAAACTCCTATCCTTCAATCAATCCCCGGTGGTGCAAGCGCACGTCCATTCATCACTCACCACAACTCGTTGGATATGGACTTGTACTTGCGTATCGCTACCGAGTTGTACTTGAAGCGCCTCATCGTGGGTGGCTTCGAAGGTGTGTACGAAATCGGTAAGAACTTCCGCAATGAAGGTATGGACAAGAGCCACAATCCTGAATTTACTTGCATGGAACTTTACGTTCAATACAAGGATTACAACTGGATGATGGACTTCACCGAAAAGATGCTCGAACGTATCTGTATTGCCGTAAATGGTTGTCCTGAAACAACTATCGACGGAAAGACAATCAGTTTCAAAGCACCTTATCGTCGTTTGCCTATCCTCGATGCCATCAAGGAAAAGACAGGTTACGACTTGAACGGAAAGAGCGAAGACGAAATTCGCGACATCTGCAAGGCATTGAACATGGAGATTGACGACACAATGGGTAAGGGTAAGTTGATCGATGAAATCTTCGGCGAATTCTGCGAAGGCACCTTCATCCAACCAACTTTCATCACCGACTATCCAGTGGAAATGTCACCACTTACCAAGATGCATCGTAGCAAACCGGGCTTGACCGAACGTTTCGAGTTGATGGTAAACGGAAAAGAGTTGGCTAACGCCTATTCAGAGTTGAACGATCCACTCGACCAAGAAGAACGCTTCAAAGACCAACTTCGCTTGAGCGAAAAGGGCGACGACGAAGCAATGTTCATCGACCAAGATTTCTTGAAAGCCCTTCAATATGGTATGCCTCCTACATCGGGTATCGGTATCGGTATCGACCGCTTGACTATGTTGATGACCGGCAACGCATTTATCCAAGAAGTACTCTTCTTCCCACAAATGCGCCCCGAAAAGACAGTACCCAAGGATGCCGTAGCTAAGTTTACCGAAATAGGTATCCCAGAAGAGTGGGTAGCCGTAGTACAAAAAGCAGGCTACAACCTTGTAAGCAATATGAAAGAAGTGAATCCGCAAAAGCTACACATGGACATTTGCGGCATTAACAAAAAATATAAATTGAACCTAACCAATCCAAGCGTAGCCGACGTGCAAGCCTGGATAGAAAAGATTTAAAAATGAAGCTACCCGGTAAGATCGCCATCATGGGCGGAGGAAGTTGGGCAACGGCCATTGCTAAAATGGCTCTTGCTCAAGCCGAATCGATAAATTGGTATATGCGACGTGAAGATCGCATAGCCGATTTCAAACGACTCGGTCATAACCCCGCCTATCTGACGTCTGTCAAGTTCGATACCAAACGTATCAACTTCAGCTCCAACATTAACGATATTGTGAAGCAGTCGGATACTCTCATCTTCGTTACACCTTCACCCTACTTGAAGTTGCACTTGAAGAAGTTGAAGACTAAAATTAAGGACAAATTCATCATTACCGCCATCAAAGGTATTGTGCCCGACGATAATGTCATCGTGTCCGAATACTTCACGAAAGAATATGGTGTACCTCCCCAAAACATTGCCGCATTGGCCGGCCCTTGCCATGCCGAGGAAGTAGCGCTCGAACGCCTCTCCTACCTCACCATCGCTTGTCCCGACACCGACAAAGCGTGTGCATTGGCTAAGCATTTGGCAAGCAGCTACATCAAGACATCGGTCAGCAACGATGTAGTAGGCATTGAATATAGCTCGGTATTGAAGAACGTATATGCCATTGCCGCCGGCATTTGTAGCGGTTTGAAGTATGGCGACAACTTCCAAGCCGTGCTCATGTCGAATGCCATCCAAGAAATGAACCGCTTCTTGCAAACTGTACATCCGCTTGCTCGTCAAGTAGATGAATCGGTTTACTTGGGCGACTTGCTTGTGACCGGTTATTCAAACTTCAGCCGCAACCGTACGTTTGGTTCAATGATTGGTAAGGGTTACTCCGTAAAGAGTGCACAAATAGAGATGGAAATGATTGCCGAAGGCTATTATGGCACCAAGTGTATCAAGGAAATCAATAAACACTATCATGTAAATATGCCTATTGTAGATGCTGTTTATAACATCCTCTACGAACGCATATCGCCTATGATTGAAATTAAACTATTAACCGATTCTTTCCGATAAATCATAAATCAATAATCATAAATCTCACACCCGTTATGCTAAAACTTAACATCGAAAAAACTTTCGGATTCATCAGCAAAGAAGCTGTTGCAGCTTACGAAGCCGAAGTAAAAGCCGCACAAGAGGCATTGGAAAAGGGTACACGCCCAGGTAATGACTTTTTAGGTTGGTTGCACTTGCCATCATCCATTACTGCTGAACACTTGGCCGACTTGAACGCTACTGCACAAGTATTGCGCGAAAATTGCGAAGTGGTAGTAGTAGCCGGTATTGGTGGTAGCTACCTTGGTGCTCGTGCCGTTATCGAAGCACTCTCTAACAGTTTTACTTGGTTGCAAGATAAGAAGGATGCTCCTGTTATCCTTTATGCAGGACACAACATTGGTGAAGATTATCTATACGAACTTACCACCTACTTGAAAGACAAGAAGTTTGGTGTTATCAATATCTCTAAATCGGGCACTACAACAGAAACTGCTCTTGCTTTCCGTTTGTTGAAGAAGCAATGCGAAGACCAACGCGGCAAGGAAATGGCAAAGAAGGTTATCGTAGCCATTACCGATGCTTGCAAGGGTGCTGCTCGCACTACTGCCGACAAGGAAGGTTACAAGAGTTTCATCATCCCCGATAACGTGGGCGGACGTTTCTCAGTACTCACTCCTGTAGGTTTGCTTCCTATTGCTGTTGCAGGTTTCGACATCAACAAGTTGGTTGCCGGTGCCGTTGAAATGGAAAAGGCTTGCGGTATTGATGTTCCTTTCTGCGAAAACCCTGCTGCTATCTATGCTGCTACTCGTAACGAATTGTATCGTCAAGGCAAGAAGATTGAAATTCTTGTAAACTACAATCCTAAATTGCACTACGTAAGCGAATGGTGGAAGCAACTTTATGGTGAATCGGAAGGTAAGGAAGGCAAAGGTATCTTCCCTGCATCGGTTGACTTCAGTACCGACCTCCACTCTATGGGCCAATGGATTCAAGAAGGCGAACGCACTATCTTCGAAACTGTTATCTCGGTAGAAAACGTAAATCATACGTTGCAAGTGCCTTCTGACGAAGAGAACCTCGATGGTCTTAACTTCTTGGCAGGCAAGCGCGTGGACGAAGTAAATAAGATGGCCGAACTCGGTACACAATTGGCACACATCGATGGTGGTGTTCCTAACCTCCGCATTGTACTTCCTGCTTTGAACGAAGAAAACATCGGCGGTTTGCTCTACTTCTTCGAAATTGGTTGCGGCATCAGCGGCTATGTTCTCGGTGTAAATCCTTTCAACCAACCTGGTGTTGAGGCTTACAAGAAGAACATGTTTGCTTTGCTCAACAAGCCTGGCTACGAAGAAGAATCAAAAGCCATCCAAGCAAGATTATAATTGTAATTAACCAATAACAGATATGCCAATGCATCGGGAATGATGCATTGGCATATTATTTTCACACTATGTATCAAGAAGCAATCCGTAAATACTTACAAGCAAACAACCTCACAAAGATTAACTTAAAAGCTGTTCTCTTCGATATGGACGGCGTATTGTTCAACTCTATGCCCTACCATGCACAAGCTTGGCACACCACAATGGTGAAGCACGGTTTGATGTTAGGCCCTACCGAAGCCTATTTGCACGAAGGGCGTACCGGTGCATCCACTATCAACATTGTGCACCAACGCCAATATGGTGTAGAAGCTACCCCCGAACTGATTCAACAAATCTATGCAGAGAAGAGTGCCGAATTCAACCGCTTTCCTGAACCGGAAGCAATGCCTAGCGCATGGGAGTTGTTACAACAAGTAAAAGCTTGCGGATTGACACCGGTATTGGTAACAGGCTCAGGCCAACGCACATTATTAGATCGTCTATCTACCAACTTTCCCGGAATCTTTACCCCCGACCACATGGTAACAGCCTTCGATGTAAAATACGGCAAACCCAACCCCGAACCCTATTTGATGGGATTGGAGAAAGCCGGAGTAAAAGCCGAGGAAGCTATTGTGGTAGAGAATGCACCATTGGGCGTACAAGCTGGCGTAGCCGCAGGTATCTTTACCATTGCTGTAAACACTGGCCCCATAGAGGGACAAGTGTTGCTCGATGCTGGTGCCAACTTACTGTTCCCCTCTATGCCAAACTTCTGCGATGCATGGCATGGTTTGTTCGAAGCTATTCGCCAAACTCAGCAAGATTCCATTGCTCTTTCCAAATAACTTGTGGTTTGTCGCCATCGAATACCAATGGTAGCCAAATGTAGCGACTATCTTGCAAGTCGGTCTTGTTCCAACGGTCGAAGCAAGCAATAAACAATCCCTTTTCTGGATTAATAGGAATCACATAAGTGCTTTGTCCATAATAGGTTTTGTCTGCATCTGGTCCGGTACAAGGATTACCCAATACTGTCCACTCACCCATGATAGAATCGGCCACAGCAATCTCTGCTTGGTTAGGGTCCCAACCTGTGCAACCACTTGACAGCATGTAATACTTGCCATTATGTTTAAACACAGCAGGTGCTTCGCGCGATTGGTCGATGAAGCGACGAACAAACGTACCATCAGGTTTCAAGAAATCGGGCGTAAGGCGATTGATGTGCAACGTAGCGTTGTGTTCCGAAGAAGAGAATTGATAAGCGGTACCATCATCGTCAACAAATAGCGTTTGGTCACGACTCATCGAATCGTTAGGACGGAAACTTCCTTGATACACAAAGGGGCCTGTAGGAGTATCAGCCACAGCCACTCCGGCAGCCGCTTTATTATAATCGGCCGAATCCATGTGAATCCACATCACAAACTTCTTTGTTGCCGGGTTATAGATAACTTTCGGACGCTCTACCACTTGCGACGGATGCAAATCGTGAGTTGGATCGTCGGGCACAGCAGGCAAAACGATTCCTTCGAACTTCCAATTTAACAAATCCTTGCTTGAGTAACAAGAAACACCTGTTACTTCGGTACGATAACATTCCCATGAAGCCCACTCTGGCAACACGGTTTCGCCCACTTTATATTCGCCATACCAATAGTAAGTACCTTCGTGATAGAGGATGCCACCACCATGTGCATTGATGTGATTGCCATCGGTATCGGGCCAAATAGCCTTCGGAATAAAGAACTCGTTGCCCTTGTTGGAAGAGCATGCCATACACATCAGCAAGCAAAGAACTGAAAAGAAAAGGGATATTTTTCTCATTATGTAATAAATTAAGGTGTTTGTTGCAAAAGTAATAAATATTTTTGTATTTTTACACACCGAAAACAATAATACTAAAACTCATTATATGAAAAACTTTACCTATTATGCTCCTACTGAAGTAGTATTTGGAGCAAACACAGAAGCACAAGCCGGTAAGCTTGTAAAGAAATATGGCGGTAGCAAAGTATTGGTACACTATGGCGGACAAAGCGCTATCCGTTCGGGATTGCTCGACGTTGTTTGCCAATCGTTGGAAGCCGAAGGCATTGCTTATATTAAATTAGGTGGTGTAGTGCCCAACCCTCGTTTATCGAAAGTGTACGAAGGCATCGAACTTTGCAAGAAAGAAGCCGTAGATTTCATCTTAGCCGTGGGTGGCGGTAGCGTTATCGACTCGGCAAAAGCTATCTCTTGGGGTGTAAAGTACGAAGGAGACGTTTGGGATTTATATACACACAAAGGTCAAGCCACCGATTGCGTACCCGTAGCTTGCGTACTGACCATCCCTGCAGCCGGTAGCGAAATGAGTGCAGCCAGCGTTATCACCAACGAAGAGGGCAACTTGAAGAAAGACTATGCACACGACATGATTCGTTGTAAGTTTGCCATCATGAACCCTGAACGCACTTGCACCCTACCCGCTTTCCAAACAGCTTGTGGTGCTACCGACATGATGATGCACACCATGGAGCGTTACTTCTCGCACGACGATGATATGGAAATTACTTATGCCGTGGCCGAAGCTGTATTGCGCACTGTAAAGGCTTGCACACCAGCCGTATTGAAAGACCCTAACAATTATGTGCTTCGTTCGCAAATCATGTGGGCCGGCAGTATTGCACACAACGACTTGACCGGTTGCGGTATGGCCGACGACTGGGCTACACACACATTAGAGCACGAACTCAGCGGTATGTTCGATGTGGCTCACGGCGCTGGTTTGGCAGCTATGTGGGGCAGTTGGGCACGCTATGTGTATAAAGAAAACATTGATTGCTTCGTACGCTTTGCCGTAAACGTAATGGGTGTGAAGCAAGACTTCAAGTCGGCAGAAAAGACAGCATTGGCTGGTATCGAAGCCATGGAAGCTTTCTTCCACAGCATTGGCATGCCTACCGGTATTGTCGAGTTGATTGGTCGCCAAGTAACAGAAGAAGAGATTCAAGAAATGGCTATGAAGTGCAGCGAAAACGATGCACGCACCATTGGTGGTTTCAAAGTATTGAATCGTCAAGATATGATTAACATCTACCGCATGGCCAATAAATAAATCTTGCGTTAAGCTATAAAAGTAAAGGGGTTGCATAGAATTCTACGCAACCCCTTTATTATATTTAGGAGCCCATTATTCTTGAGCTCTTCTCCAAGCAAAGTATTCATCAAGCACCTTCATGGCATCTTCCGATGGTACGGGTGCCGGATGTGGGCCTTCGCCAGTCAGTACCATTACTTCCGAGTTTTCGTTCTTGAACAACGGCCAAACGGGCAATTGCTCATCGCTCTTCTCGCCATTCGGATTCAAATACTTGGCAAAGTTTGTCCAGTATTTCAAGATATACTTTTCAAGAGCCTTGTCGGTAGGGTTATTACCTGGTCGAACACTTTGGAACACAAAATCCACATCTTGTCCGTGTGGCGAGCGATGTCCATACTTGCGGTCGCCTTCCGGATACATTGGATCTTGATCGAAGTAATACATATATACAGGTTGCTTGCCGGTTTCGTTTTGCAAACGTCCCCATACCCATGTGCCCCAACCAAAAGCTGCATCACGAGTAAGGTCGCGAGCCGATTTACCAACCTTGCCATCTTCCAATGGATAAACAGCCAATAGTTTGTCTGCATAATCTTCATAACGTTCGCGAACAGATGCAACGTGTTGAGCAGGGTCTTCCGTAGCTCCGAAACTATCGCCTTCGTCAGCGTTATAGCCGATGAGCAATGCCACATCGTTGTAGTTGCCTGCCTCATACATTTTATATTGGTCGTCGGGAATCACATAACCATCTACGATAGGCCATGGGCCACCGGTTATCGAGAAACCACCATTCAGTTGTTGAGGCTTCAAAGCACGAAGCGCTTCGGCAGTTGTTGCCCCCTTCGATTCTCCGAATTCAACGCCTTCCTTCTCTGCGTCTGCCAACGCTCTCATGTTCTCGCCCGGGTATGATTTTGGTCCGAAAGGTCCGAACGAACTACCGCTTTGCGAGATGGCACCACGGAAAAGTCCTTTAGCCAATGGCGATGCACACAACATGCTTACCGAGATACCACCGGCCGACTCGCCAAAGATAGTTACCTTCTCTGGGTCACCACCGAACTTAGCAATATTCTCTTGCACCCATTGGAGCGCAGCTATTTGGTCCAGGATACCATAGTTACCCGATACCTTCTCTGTATTTTCGGCACTCAGCGCAGGATGTGCAAAGTAACCCAAGTTACCTACGCGGTAGTTGATTGTAACCAACACTACACCTTCGCGAGCCAAAGCAGCACCATCGTAAGATGAGGATGAACCCATTGAGAAACCACCACCATAAATCCATACCATTACGGCCAACTTATCCTTTGACGACTTTGCAGGAGTCCATATATTAAGGTATAAGCAATCTTCACTGGCATCTTCGCCGCCGAACATTGCAATCGGACTTGGGCCAAACTTATCGGCCATGCGCACACCTTCCCAAGGAATAACGGGTTGCGGTGCTTTCCAACGCAAGTCGCCCACAGGAGGAGCGGCAAACGGAATACCCTTGAAGATGGTCATATCCTCTTCGACCACTCCTTGAATCATACCACCGGTCACTTCTACCAAACCGGGAGTCTTCGGCTGATTTTGGCAAGACATCAATGCCAACACAGCCATACAGCATAACAGAATCTTTTTCATTTCGATTTAATTTGTTTATTTGTGTTTTATCAGCTTGCGAAATTAACATTTTCCGCTAAAATAAACACAAAGATATCGCAAATAATTGACAATAAAAGAGCGTTGGTTCAAAAATATCAAAAATCGACAAAAGTTAGCAAAAGGAATATTTTTGTAACAAAAGGAATTATAATTGCAGAAAGATATTACACACTCAATCACAATTCCTTACACAGAAAAAGCATCACGAAGAGTTGCTTCCGAAATCACGCGTGATTTCTTCTGAATTTGCGCGTGATTGTCTCCGGGTTTGCGCACTTTAGCGCACTAATTGCGCGTAAATCCGGCAGTGACCTCGAACAAACTCGGAGGAAAGTGCGCGTGAATCCGGCAGAAATCACGCGCGATTTTTTTAGCATGCTTTCGAGGGGTGTTTTAAGGGGTAAAACAACGAGGTAAAAAGGAGCGGAAATCAAGACATTTTAGTCGTTTTTTCAATAATAAAATCAGCACAATTCACTATTTATCAATCAAATAACAAATTTCCATTCCGCTATTTACAAACAAAATCCAAACCGCACGCAAATAAGCGATTCTCGTGCGGTTTGGATTAGCAAAATTAGAATCTGACATTTTGTCAGAATGGGGTTACTACATTATTTTTGCAAAAGGTAAAAGTCGCTATAATTATTTATACCCATTCAAATATTGCTCTTTAGATTTTCTAAACAAAGAATCCAAATCTGCATGCTCTACAGGAAGCGTACCATCTTCTACCCACTTCTTCATGGTATCAGTAGTTTCTTTCATCTGATATTGAAGAATATCGTAATAGAAAGATGGGATTCCTTGTTGTTCAAGCGCTTCACGCGACATCTTCAAAACAAGGTTGTTATCTACTACTTCTACCTCTTCGTACACCAAATCTACTAATTTGGTTTTCAATGCAGTTTGTTCTTCGTTCAACAACGAATCAGGAATGAGCAAAATCGATTCATTCAATAATTCTTTGTACTTCTCTGCAGAAATAGTAGCTTGATTATTTCCACAACTAATAAAAGCAACCGAAATACCCATTAAAAGTATCGCACTGATTTTCTCTACAATCTTTTTCATAAATACTAAATTTTGATTTTGTGTTCAAAGTTATTAAAAACATTCCAACTATTATGACACAAAAGTGTAATATTAAAGTACACATAAGACAAATCACACATTTGTGTGTTAAAAAGCGAGCCAAATTTCTGTATAAATTCAAAATAGTACATTTTAAATTTTTTAAAAGCATATTTAAAAATCATTCATTACCTTTGCAAAAAACAATTGTTTAATAACAATAGGAGGGTTTATTATGTCCGCAACCAACAAAGGAGATTTCTTTATTGAAGCAAATTCGGTGTATAATGTCACAGATAAAGAATATGAAAATGTAGAATTGCTAATCAATACAGCAAAAGCATTTGCACGTAACACATATCAGTGTGTTTACATCATTGATTATTTTCGCAAAGATTTCCTATATGTTTCCGAAAATTTGGCCTTGTTGTGTGGTGAACCGGCTGAGAAGATTAAGGAATTTGGATACGACCTTTACATAAAGCATGTACCCGAAAAAGAGCAGCAAATGTTGTTGGAGATTAATAAGGCCGGATTTCAATTGGCAAATACCATTCCGCCCGAAGAAAGGGTGCAATATACCATTTCTTACGACTTCCATTTCATAAACGGCAAGAAGAAAAGGTTGATTAACCACAACCTTACTCCGCTGTTAATG
>JAGBWA010000023.1 GCA_017630035.1 Bacteroides sp. | reverse complement strand
GACAAGTTTTTGGTTCGTGCAAATATTTTGATAAAAATCTTCAAAAATTTCTTCGTTATATATTTTTGCTATATATTTGCACTGCTGAAACGTCACATATGCGTGGCAGCACGGCGGAATGTAGCGCAGTTGGTAGCGCACTACGTTCGGGACGTAGGGGTCGGGCGTTCGAGTCGCCTCATTCCGACGGATGTCAGCGATGATTGAGGTTCAATCGTCGCTTTTTTGTTGCTTTCCCCCTATTTCCCCCTTTCCCCCCCCCTAGGGGGATTTTATTATATAATAGATATACTATTTCTATTTGTTTCGTATATAAGGGTAGGGGGAAAAGGGGGAAAGGGGGAAACTCTCTTAATAATCGTTGAAAGTATTTATTAAGAATTCTTCCACAATTTATTAAAGCTTCTTTCATACGCAGTGGGGGTATTGAACGAAATAATAAGATACCATTTGGTTTTTAGGATATTATTATTAGCTTTGCAAAACTAATTCAATCAATGAATATCTTATGAAACTATCGCAAGAACACAAAAGAGATATAAAGATTTGGGCTATCGAATCGGTAGTTTTGGCTATTGTTATGGTGATAGTCTATCCTTTAATAAAAGGAGAGGAACTTTCCATACCCGAAACATTGATAGGCTTTGTAATCTTTGTGCCCCTTTACATCCTTGTTTCTTCTCTTTTAGCGGCAGTTTTTAAAAAGAAATAAAGTTTTCCTTAACCTACCACCCCACCTAAAGGCACCCCTCCTTCCCGAAGGAGGGGAATTTGGTGGCGGAATTCATTTCAATTCTCCTCCTTCTATCCTAATATCGAAAGCAAGTACTCGCACTTCTTCTTGTCGCCAAGCGTTTTGCCCTTGTCGCACGAAAGCTTAACGCACGGATGCCACTCGCGCGATTCGGTGATGCGCCCACTAATCAGCTTAACGACAATGTTCATCGGTTTGCAATCGGTGATGTCGCACGTAAGGAAGGTGCCCACACCATAGCTATCGGTAATCTTGCCCTGACAATAACGATGAATCTCGATGGCACGCTCTATGTTCAGTCCGTTGCTGAATACGGCTTGCTTTGTCATAGGGTCGATACCCAATTGCTTGTACTTTGCCACAATCTTATCCACTTGCTCTTCCTCCACACCGCTATCGATGCGAAGGCCGCTGAAGGTCATCGCCATACGCTTGGATAGGTTGTTGAAGAAGACATCGTCGCCAAAGCAATCGTAAAGGAAGATACCTACGTTGCCGTCGTACACCTCCGACCACTTGTTCATGACGTTGTAGTTGCACTCTATCACACCGCTTACCACCTCCTCGAAGCTGATGCATTGGTGCGACATGGTGCCCAGGCAAGGGATGCCCTTCTTCATAGCGAAATAAACATTCGATGTGCCGGTGAACTTACCGCATTTGCCATCTGTTTCGTTCACTACATCGCGATACGAAGCTATCAATGCATCGATAACCCGCTCTTGGTGGGCAAACGAGAAGCGTCGGCGGGTACCCATATCGCCCAGCGTCAAACCATTTTCCCAAATGGCACGTCCTTTCTGATACGATTTCTCGTACTCGTGTTCGGCATTGTAGATATTGTTGTCGCCATTCAGCGTGTGCATCAATTCGGAGATAGTGGCCAGGATGGGCATCTCCCACATGATGGTCGACCACCAACGTCCTTGTATCTCAATGCTTAAATAACCCTCTTCGTCTTGTGCGATGGTCAGTTCGTTGGGATTGAAGCGATAGCCCCTTAAGAATACATTGATGAACCAATAGGGAAGAAAAGGAAATGTTTGGCTCATAAACTTCATCTCCTCTTCGGTTATTACCACCTCTTGCATGTGTTGCAATTGTTCGCGAATAAGCGCATCGAATCCTTTGGGATACTTCGTTTTATTACGGTCGAAGAATTGATACTTCACCTCTGCTCGCGGGTACTTCTGCAAGATGTAGTACATGCAGGTAAAGGTGTAGAGGTCGTTGTCGGTAAAATGGTTCACAATAGGTTTCATCGCTAAAAGGGGGATTAGTTGGTTATTCTTCTATGAACATTCCCTCTCTTGAAAGCAAATGGTCGAGGTTGGCCACGCCAAGTGCTACGATAGCGGTAACAACGGCGGTATGCTCTTGGTATTCGGGGATGTTCTTGTTGTAAAGGTCGCGTTCGGTATGCCATATTTCGCCATAGTCGAAGTTGTATCCTTTGAAGTCGCTTGTGCGGAATTCGTAAGTAGGCACACCGGCCATAGTGAATACCGTTGCATCGGTGCCACCAAACTCAGTTGGGCGTTTACGCGGTTGGGCAATGGTTACTTCGAACGGATAGTCAGGATTGATATCCTTGATAGGCTCGCAAATCTTAACGAAATCGTCGTACATCGCTTTCGGAACGCTGATGCCTACGGGTGGGGTAGGGCCGCTATCGCGATTGAAGAGATTGGAAATCTTCTTCAGTTCCTTTTCGTGTCGTTTTACGTAAGCTTGTGCGCCAAGCAATCCAAACTCCTCGGCGGCAAAGGCCACAAAGAGAATGGTACGTTTAGGTTTGGCACCCGAAAGGGCAATCAATCGGGCGGCTTCCATCATCGGGCCGATGCCGGTGCCACAATCCACGCCACCGGTAGCTACATCGAAAGCATCGAGGTGGCCGCTAATAATAACATATTCATCGGGATATTTCGAGCCTCGGATAGCGCCTATTACATTATTATATTTAATAGGGCCAATCTTGAAGTGGTTGCGAATGTCGAACTCCAACCAGAAGTCGCGACGCTCTTTTGCCATCTTATAAATCTTGGCAAATTGATTTTCGTCGAGCTTAATGTCACACACTTCGGGCAAATGGTCGAAGTCGGGCTTTTGTTCGTTCAGCATAGGGCGGTCGTAGAGGGCGCGTATAGGTACGGTAGATGATTGGATGAATCCCAACACGCCGGCTTCTACCATTTCGTCGTAGTAGAGTGCCGGGAAGGTGCGCAATTGTTTCAATGGCAAGTTAGTGCCGTTGGCGCGGTTTGCTCGGCGAATAGAATCGTTGTAGGGTGCTACCAACTTGTTTTCGGCTTTGATGGCGGCTCGTAGTGAATCGTTCTTCAACGAGTGCCCCACGGGCCATCCGCTATTATCGCCCGATACTAATACCCAAGCCCCTTTCAATGCATGCTTCATGCGATTTAGCTCGGCTTCGGTGGTAGGCTCAATCAATACATGCCCGCGTTGCACACCCTTTGTGCCGGCCGTATAAGAGGGGGTAGCAAAGTGCAAGGTCATAGGCTCGTCGCCACCAATCAATCGGCCAAACCAAGGGCCTCGATTGAAACCTACGCATACCTCACCAGCCTCTTCCTGGTAAGTTTCGATGCCCCACTTCTTGTATTCGTGTTGCATCCACTCGGCCGCATTCTCGTATGCATCCGAGCCTACCAGGCGACCACCAAAGCGGTTGGTCAATATATCCAAATGGCGCATTACCTGATTATCGGTAGTGCCCATTTCAATGATTTTCTTAATAGCGCTATTTTGTGCCACGACTTGCGTGCCGATGGCCAATAGCATGATGAAGGAAATAAAAGATTTTTTCATGGTATTATGCGTTATTTATTGTCGTTCTTACGAATCTCTACGCGACGAATCTTACCGCTAATGGTCTTCGGAAGTTCATCTACAAACTCGATGACGCGCGGATATTTATAAGGAGCGGTTACGCGCTTCACGTGGTTTTGCAACTCCTTAATCAACTCTTCTCCGGCTTTATCCTTGTAGTCGTTGCTTAGGATGATAGTGGCCTTTACCACTTGTCCGCGTACCTCGTCGGGCACACCAGTGATGGCACATTCCACTACGGCAGGGTGAGTCATCAACGCACTTTCCACTTCGAAGGGGCCAATGCGATAGCCCGAACTCTTGATAACATCGTCGGCACGGCCCACAAACCAATAGTAGCCATCTTCATCGCGCCAAGCCACATCGCCTGTGTAGTAGATATCGTTGTGCCAAGCATCTTCGGTCAGCTCGGCGGCACGATAATACTCCTTGAACAAGCCCAATGGCTTGCCTTTGTCTGTGCGGATAACGATTTGTCCTTGTTCGCCATCTTCGGCCGAACGTCCGTCGGGTGTCAACAAGTCGATGTCGTATTGCGGATTGGGTACTCCCATGCTTCCCGGTTTGGGTTGCATCCAAGGGAAGGTGCCAAGTGTAAGGGTGGTTTCGGTTTGTCCAAAACCCTCCATCAAGCGGATACCCGTGATGTTTAGGAATGTTTCATATACCGAGTAGTTCAACGCTTCACCGGCGGTGGTGCAATACTCCAACGACGAAAGGTCGTACTTGCTAATGTCTTCTTTGATTAAGAAACGGTAGATGGTTGGAGGTGCACAAAGCGAAGTGATGCGGCAATCTTGAATCTTTTGCAAGATATCGGCTGGTGTAAACTTTTCGTGGTCATAGACGAAGATGTTTGCTCCGGCTATCATTTGTCCGTATAGTTTTCCCCAAACGGCCTTTCCCCATCCAGTATCGGCAATCGTTAAGTGGAGGCTATTTTCGTGTAAATTGTGCCAGAAAGAACCGGTGCTGATGTGTCCAAGTGGGTAAGTAAAGTCGTGTGCCACCATTTTCGGCTCGCCTGTTGTACCACTTGTGAAGTACATCAGCATCGTGTCGTTGTTGGTGTTGGGATGTTCCGGTTTTGCGAAAGGTGCGGCATTTGTCATGCCTTCGTGGAAGTCCTTGAAACCTTCGGGCATGTCCGGACCAATGCTTAATAGGTGCTTCACCGATGGTGATTGCGGCATGGCTTCGATGATGTGCTTGGTGATAACCTCTTCGCCGGCACATACTATCATCTTAATGTCGGCCGCATTGCAACGATATACAATATCTTTCTTGGTGAGCAAGTGTGTAGCGGGAATTACTACCGCACCAAGTTTGTGCAAAGCAATGGTGCAAAACCAAAACTCGATGCGACGTTTCAAGATAAGCATTACCATGTCGCCATGTCTGATGCCAAGGCTTTGGAAGTAAGCGGCCGTGCGGTCGGTCTTCTCTTTCAGTTCGGCAAAGGTGTATTGATGAGCTTCGCCTTTGTCGTTTGTCCAAAGGATGGCTTTCTTGTCGGGTTGTTTGGCGGCCCACGCATCTACAACATCGTATCCGAAGTTGAAGTTTTCCGGCACATCGATTTTGAAGTTCTTTATAAAATCTTCTTGCGAAGTGAATGTAGTCTGTTTTACAAATTTCTCTAACATTGTTTCGGTTGTTTCTGGTGGTTTACATGATGGTTGCTACAAATCGTACCGGTTTGCCATCGAGGGCTTGCATGCCGTGTGGCAAGTTCGAGTCGAAGTAGATGCTATCGCCTGGGTTCAGTATCAATTCTTTGCCGTTGATGCTTAGTAGCAAGCGGCCTTCAAGGATGTAGTTGAACTCTTGTCCCGGATGGCTATTCAAGTGCATCGGTGTATCTTCGCCTTTGGGCTCAACGGTAACGACGAATGGGTCGGATTTGCGATCGCGGAAGCCCGATGCCAACGATTCGTATTTGTATGCTTTGGTGCGTTCTACCGATACACCTTTGCCGGCTCTTGTCAGGAAGTAAGTGCTCATCTTGGGCTCTTCGCCAAACATCAGTGTGTCCAATGCGATGCCATATTGGCGGGCGATGGTTTGCAACATGCTAACAGAGATATCGCTTTCGCCACTTTCGGCTTTTTCATAATCGGCCAATGCGATGCCACATTCGGTAGCTACATCGGCGGCGGTTAGGTCGAGCACATCGCGAAGTCCGCGAAGGCGTTCGGCTATTTGTTTGATTTGTTCGTTCATTGTATAGAGTTCTGAGTTTTGAGTTCTGAATTATTTGTTAGAGGCTTTCATGGCTTTGATGATGGCCGATGAGAAACCGTTGTGTTCCAATTCGTTGATACCTTTGATGGTGATACCTCCAGGAGTGCATACCTTGTCTATTTCTACGGCCGGATGCGTGTCGTTGTTCAGTATCAATTCGGCCGCACCTTTCATGGATTGTGCCACCATGGTCATGGCATCCTTGGGGTATATACCCATTTCGATACCGGCTTGCATACCGGCTTGGATGTACTTCAGTGCGTAGGCTATGCCGCACGAGGCGAGTGCCGTAGCAGCTCCCATTTTGTCTTCGGTTATCGCCATGGCCAATCCCATTTCGTTGAAGATATTCATAATCAGCTCTTGTTGCGCTGGTGAAGCATTGCCCGATGTGACGAACGTCATGCTCTCCATTTGGCTGATGGCTGTATTGGGGATGAGGCGGAAAATAGGCATTTCGTTTTGGGTGTACGAACGAAGTGTTTCGATGCTGACACCGGCGGCGATGGAAACCAGCATTTGGTTGTTGTTTAGTGTTATCGCTTCAAGTACGGCATTTACCAACCAAGGCTTTACGGCCAAGATTACAATGTCGGCATCCTTCACGGATTCGGCATTGCTGGCCAATGTGTTAATGGTGGGTACTTGTTGCTTCAATTTGTCCAAATTGGCTTGTGAAGGGTCGGCTACAAAAATCTCGTTGGCGGCTACGATTGTGCCTTTAGCCATTCCCAAAGCAATGGCACCGCCCATGTTTCCTGCTCCAATAATTGCAACTTTCATATCAAATTATCACTAAAGTTCTTATTTTGGCAACAAAGGTAGTGTATTTTAGGTATTACTCAAAACGTTTTGCGATTTTTCCAACGTTTTGCTTGTTCTTTGGTCACGAAAGTGCTTCTACAGAAATATTACGTACTTTATCTTGAGCTATTGCTCCAAGAGTAGTACATAAAAGTGCTAATAGAATAATTGTTCTCTTTGTCATTTGCGTTTAATATTTGTCATTGTTAATATCTACATTCTCTTTGCGTGCTAATGAATCCAATGCATCTTGTAATTTCTTCCTTTTCAAGCCTTTCCGTGCTTTAACAAGTCCTCTTGCATTTATTCCATAAGGCTCAAAGTCGTTCTCTCGAACAAAGACTTGCGTGCCAGTCTTAGGGTCGATAATCGATTCAATGAGTAATTCCTTCATTGTTTGACAAGATGTTAAGAACAGAAGTGTCGCTAATCCAAAAATAAGTTTCTTCATTTTTGTTGTCGATGTGGAATATGCAATGTGTCGTTAAAGTTGTTATTTGAGCAACAAAGATAGGGAAAATAGTTTGTTGCTCAAAACGCTTATTGAAATGATTTTACATTTCTTGTCCTTTTAGAAAGGCTCTAATAGAATTTTTCCAGTTGGGTAGCTATACCTACCCAGTAGGCAAAAAATATTTTCCCAGTAGGGAAAAATAATTTTGTGTTAAGGGTAAATTTTCCGCTTCTTAAAAAGTCTTTACATGCGAGGTGCTTTATATATAATAATGTGTAGCCTATTTTGAGGTAAAATATCGTGCACTTGCACTTTTTTTCCTTAATATTTTGTAGTCGAACAGATTATTTATATCTTTGCCGACGAAATGATGAATGAGGAGGGGCGATTAAGCTCCTCTTTTTTATTCCCATAACTTATCTATGATAGAAAAAAACAAAGTTTGTGAAGTTGTCAACGAATGGTTGCAAGACAAAGATTACTTCTTGGTAGAGGTAAGCATAGCAGCCGACAACAAAATTGCGGTGGAAATTGACCACAAGGAAGGAGTTTGGATTGAAGATTGCGTAGAGCTGAGCCGATTCATCGAATCGCGCATCAGCCGCGACGTTGAGGATTATGAACTCGAAGTAGGCTCGGCAGGTATCGGGCAACCATTCAAAGTGTTGCAACAATACCTAAACTATGTGGGCGAAGAGGTGGAAGTGCTGACAAAGGAAGGCAAGAAACTGGCCGGTGTGCTGAAGGAGGCCGACGAACAACACTTCGTACTGACTATCCAAAAGAAAGTGAAGCTGGAAGGTGAAAAACGCCCCAAAATGGTGGACGAAGACCTGAGCTTCGGTTACGATGAAATAAAATATACTAAATACTTAATCAGTTTTAAATAAGACTATGGCTAAGAAACAAGAAACTATCAGCTTGATTGACACCTTTTCGGAATTTAAGGAGCTGAAAAACATCGACCGCACAACGATGGTGAGCGTACTCGAAGAGTCGTTCCGTAGTGTAATCGCTAAAATGTTCGGTACAGATGAAAACTATGACGTGATTGTAAACCCCGACAAAGGTGACTTTGAAATCTGGCGTAACCGCGAGGTTGTGGCCGATGAGGATTTGCAAGACCCTAATCAAGAAATTGCTTTGAGCGAAGCATTGCGAATCGATGCCAGCTATGAAGTGGGCGAAGAAGTGACAGACGAAGTGAACTTTGCAAGCTTCGGCCGTCGTGCCATCTTGAACCTCCGCCAAACACTTGCAAGCAAGATATTGGAATTGGAAAAGGATAGCCTCTACAACAAGTACATTGATAAGGTAGGAACCGTTGTAAGTGCCGAGGTTTATCAAATCTGGAAAAAAGAAATGTTGCTGCTCGACGACGAAGGCAACGAATTGCTTTTGCCAAAGAACGAACAAATCCCAAGCGACTTCTACCGCAAAGGCGAGTCGGCACGTGCCGTTGTTGCCCGCGTAGATAACAAGAACAACAACCCCAAGATTATTCTTAGCCGTACATCACCAGTTTTCTTGCAACGCTTGTTCGAAATGGAAGTGCCCGAAATCAACGACGGTCTTATCACCATCAAGAAGATTGCACGCATCCCAGGCGAACGCGCCAAGATTGCCGTAGAAAGCTATGATGACCGCATCGACCCAGTAGGCGCTTGTGTGGGCGTAAAGGGTAGCCGTATTCATGGTATTGTACGCGAATTGCGCAACGAAAACATCGATGTTATCAACTATACAAATAACATCAAACTCTTTATCCAACGCGCATTGAGCCCCGCAAAGGTATCATCGATCAACTTGGACGAAGAAAACCGCAAGGCAGAAGTTTACTTGCGTCCCGAAGAAGTATCATTGGCTATCGGTAAGGGCGGCTTGAACATCAAATTGGCAAGTATGCTCACCGAATACACCATCGACGTATTCCGCGAAATCGATGCACAAGACGAAGAAGACATCTACTTGGATGAATTCCGTGATGAAATCGACGGATGGGTAATCGATGCTATCAAGGCTATCGGATTGGATACAGCTAAAGCCGTTCTTGGTGCACCACGTAAGTTGCTCGTAGAAAAGACTGACCTCGAAGAAGAAACCGTAGATGAAGTATTGAACATCTTAAGTTCAGAGTTCGAAGAAGAATAAAAGAATTATGATTTAATTCTTAATTTTTAATTTTTAATTCAAAGAAGCGTGTCTATAAGATTAAATAAAATAACAAGAGACTTGAATGTAGGAATTACGACCGTTGTCGAATTCTTGCAGAAGAAAGGCTTTACCGTAGAGGCTAATCCTAACACCAAGATTTCGGACGAACAATACGACTTGTTGGTAAAGGAGTTTAGCACCGATAAAGACCTGAAGAAGAAGACCGAACGATTCATCCAAGAGCGTCAGAACAAAGATCGCAATAAGTCATCGGTAGCCATTGATGGTTTTGAAAAACCTGCACAAGAAAAGGGGGAAGAACCTATTAAAGCTACAGTTACCGAAGATTTGCGTCCAAAGTTCAAGCCCGTTGGTAAGATTGATTTGGATAACCTCGGAAAGAAACCTGCGCCAAAAGCAGAAGTAGTAGAAGAACCTAAGAAGGAAGAAACTCCGGCACCTGTTGTTGTGGAGGAAAAACCTGCTCCGGTAGTAGAAGAACCAAAGAAAGAGGAAAAACCGGTAGAGAAACCTGCACCAGTAGTAGTAAAAGAAGAGGTGAAGGAAGAACCAAAGCCAGTAGCTCCTAAGGTGGAAAGCAAACCGGTAGAAACAAAGAAGGAAGAGGTGGAAGAGAGTGATGATGAACAAGAAGATGTATTCCAATTGCGTAAGCCAGAATTTGTTTCGAAAATCAATGTAGTTGGACAAATTGACCTCGCTGCTTTGAATCAAAGCACTCGTCCTAAGAAAAAATCGAAGGAAGAAAAGCGTAAAGAGCGCGAAGAGAAAGACAAACAACGTCAAGACCAACGCAAGCAGATGAAGGAAGCCATCATCAAGGAAATCCGCCGCGAAGAAAACAAAGGCGGTAAGGGCGAAAAAGATGGCGAGCGAAATAAAAAGAAACGCACACGCATAGGCAAGGAAAAGGTTGACATCAACAATGCACAAGCCTATCAAGGTGGTGGCGATAAGAATCGTCAAAAGAATGCACAACAACAGCAACAACAAGCTGCTGCTCAAGGTGGTGGAAAGAAAAATAAAGACCGCTTCAAGAAACCTGCTATCAAGCAAGAAGTGAGCGAAGAAGATGTTGCAAAGCAAGTAAAAGAAACCTTGGCTCGATTGACAGCTAAGGGTAAGAACAAGGGCGCCAAGTATCGTAAGGAAAAACGCGAATTGGCAAGCAACCGCATGCAAGAGCTTGAAGATCAAGAAATGGCAGAAAGCAAAATCTTGAAACTTACCGAGTTTGTTACGGCAAACGAGTTGGCCAACATGATGGATATCAGCGTAACACAAGTTATTGCTACTTGTATGAGCGTAGGAATCATGGTCAGCATCAACCAACGTTTGGATGCCGAAACAATCAACTTGGTGGCCGAAGAATTTGGTTTCAAAACAGAATATGTAAGTGCTGAAGTATCGCAAGCTATCGTGGAAGAAGCAGACAATGAAGAAGACTTGCAACCACGTGCACCAATCGTAACCGTAATGGGACACGTTGACCACGGTAAGACTTCGTTGCTCGACTATATCCGTAAGGCTAACGTAATTGCCGGTGAAGCCGGTGGTATTACTCAGCACATCGGTGCATACCACGTTTCGTTGGAAGATGGACGTAAGATTACCTTCCTCGATACCCCTGGTCACGAAGCATTTACCGCTATGCGTGCTCGTGGTGCTAAGGTAACCGACATCGCTATTATTATTGTAGCTGCCGACGATAGCGTGATGCCACAAACCAAAGAAGCCATCAACCATGCTATGGCTGCCGGTGTACCTATCGTGTTTGCTATCAATAAAGTAGATAAACCAGCCGCTAATCCAGATAAGATTAAGGAAGAGTTGGCTAACATGAATTTCCTTGTGGAAGAGTGGGGTGGTAAATACCAAAGCCAAGACATCTCTGCTAAGCAAGGTTTGGGCGTGAACGACTTGATGGAAAAGGTATTGCTCGAAGCCGAAATGTTGGAATTGAAAGCTAATCCAGATAGAAAAGCTACAGGTTCAATCATCGAATCGTCATTGGATAAGGGTCGTGGCTATGTAGCTACAGTACTCGTATCGAATGGTACATTGAAAGTGGGTGATATTGTATTAGCTGGTACACACTATGGTCGCGTAAAGGCAATGTTCAACGAACGTAACCAACGTATGACCGAGGCTGGCCCTGCTACTCCTGCATTGATTCTCGGTTTGAATGGTGCTCCTGCTGCTGGTGATACATTCCACGTATTCGATACCGACCAAGAAGCACGCGAAGTGGCTAACAAACGCGAACAATTGCAACGCGAACAAGGCTTGCGTACACAAAAGATGTTGACACTCGATGAAGTGGGCCGTCGTTTGGCTTTGGGTGACTTCCACGAACTGAACATCATTGTGAAGGGTGACGTGGATGGTTCTGTAGAAGCACTTAGCGACTCGCTCATCAAGCTTTCTACCGAGCAAATCCAAGTGAATGTTATCCACAAGGGCGTTGGACAAATCTCAGAATCAGACGTTTCGTTGGCGGCCGCATCCGATGCTATCATTGTTGGCTTCCAAGTACGTCCTTCTGCATCGGCTTCGAAGTTGGCCGAACAAGAGGGTGTGGATATCCGCAAGTATTCGGTAATCTACGATGCTATCGAAGAGGTGAAAGCGGCAATGGAAGGTATGCTTGCACCAACATTGAAGGAACAAGTGACCGCTACAATCGAAGTGCGCGAAGTGTTCAACATCAGCAAGGTAGGTCAAGTGGCCGGTGCGATGGTGAAGACTGGAAAGGTGAAACGAAGCGACAGAGCTCGTCTTATCCGCGATGGTATTGTGGTGTTTACCGGAAATATCAATGCATTGAAGCGTTTCAAGGACGATGTAAAAGAAGTGGGTACCAACTTCGAGTGCGGTATCAGCTTGACCAGCTGCAATGATATTAAGGTTGGTGACATCATCGAAACATTCGAAGAAATCGAAGTTAAGACAACTTTATAATGTGTCAGTGTGCCAATTAGTCAATGTATCAATCGGATTCAAATCCATTGCTGCATTGTCGCATTGGCACATTGATTAATAGACATATCATGGCAATATTGGATATCGTAATTATAGCATTCTTTGTGTGGGGTGCTGTAAGTGGATTTATGAAAGGCTTTATCAAGCAATTGGCTACATTGCTGGGTATCATTGTTGGTTTGTTGGCCGCTAAGGCACTTTATAGCATGGTTGCCGAGCAATACATTAGCAAGATTACCGAATCGGCTACTATTGCGCAAATCATAGCTTTTGTGCTTATTTGGATTGGTGTTCCTTTGCTATTTACGCTATTCGCAGAAATCTTTACCCGCGCATTGGAGGTTATTTCGTTAGGATGGCTCAACCGCTTTTTAGGTGCCGGTCTTGGAGCATTGAAGTTCTTGATATTAGTCAGTTTGTTGGTGTCTGTATTCGAGTTTATCGATTCGGACAACCGCATTGTGGAGAAGAACATTAAAGACGAATCGGTGTTATATTATCCAATGAAAGACTTTGCCGGCATCTTTATACCTGCCGCAAAGGGTGTAACGGAACAATTGCTGAACAAATAAAGCAAATAGAAGCATAATGAAAGAAATTAACGCAAAGAAGTCGGACAATGAATTGGTGAGAAAGATGACGGAGGAGAAGTACAAATATGGCTTCACCACCGATGTGAATACTGAAATCATTGAACGAGGACTTAACGAAGATATCATTCGCCTTATTTCGGCAAAGAAGGGTGAACCCGATTGGTTGCTCGAATTCCGATTGAAGGCTTATCGCTATTGGCTTACGTTGGAGATGCCTACGTGGGCTCATTTGCGTATTCCTGAGATTGATTACCAGGCCATCTCTTATTATGCCGACCCTACCAAGAAGAAGGAAGGACCAAAGAGTATGGACGAGGTGGATCCGGAACTGATTAAGACATTCAATAAATTGGGTATTCCCTTGGAAGAGCAGATGGCTTTGAGTGGCATGGCTGTGGATGCCGTAATGGACTCAGTATCTGTAAAAACAACGTTCAAGGAAAACTTGATGGAGAAGGGTATTATATTCTGTTCGTTTAGTGAGGCAGTACGCGAGCATCCCGACCTTGTGCAAAAATACTTGGGTTCGGTAGTTGGTTATCGCGATAATTTCTTTGCTGCACTGAACTCGGCTGTCTTCTCCGACGGTTCGTTTGTGTATATCCCCAAGGGTGTTCGTTGCCCTATGGAACTTTCTACTTACTTCCGTATCAATGCTGCCAATACCGGTCAGTTCGAACGAACACTGATTGTGGCCGATGATGATTCGTACGTTTCCTATTTGGAAGGTTGTACCGCTCCTATGCGTGATGAGAACCAACTTCATGCGGCCATTGTGGAGATTGTTGTGCACGACCGTGCCGAAGTGAAGTATAGCACTGTTCAGAATTGGTATCCGGGTGATGCCGAAGGTAAAGGTGGTGTATATAATTTTGTGACTAAGCGTGGACATTGCAAGGGAGTTGACTCTAAACTATCTTGGACACAAGTAGAAACGGGTAGTGCTATTACATGGAAATATCCAAGTTGTGTACTTTCGGGTGATAATTCTGTTGCCGAATTTTATAGTGTAGCAGTAACCAACAATTATCAACAAGCCGATACGGGTACAAAGATGATTCACATCGGCAAGAATACGCGTAGCACCATCGTAAGCAAGGGTATATCGGCCGGTAAGAGCGAGAATTCTTATCGCGGTTTGGTGCGTGTTTCGTCGAATGCCGATAATGCGCGCAACTATAGTCAGTGCGACTCGTTACTATTGGGCGACAAGTGCGGTGCTCATACCTTCCCCTATATGGATATCCATAATGAAACAGCGGTGGTGGAGCACGAAGCAACAACAAGTAAGATTAGCGAAGACCAGATATTCTATTGCAACCAACGCGGTATTAGCACAGAAGATGCTGTCGGTTTGATTGTGAATGGCTATGCCAAAGAGGTTATCAACAAATTGCCAATGGAATTTGCTGTGGAGGCTCAAAAACTTCTCAGTATTTCGTTGGAAGGAAGCGTAGGGTAAAATATATAAGACTTATGTTAGAAATTAAAGATTTGCATGCCAGTGTAAATGGCAAAGAGATATTAAAGGGAGTGAACTTGACAATCAACGATGGTGAAGTTCATGCATTGATGGGACAGAATGGTGCCGGAAAAAGTACGTTGAGCAATGTGCTTGTTGGTCATCCAGCCTATGAAGTAACCAAGGGTAGCATTACGTTTAATGGTAAGGACTTGCTTGCTATGTCGCCCGAAGAACGTGCTCATGAAGGTATCTTCCTATCGTTCCAAACTCCTGTTGAGATTCCAGGTGTGTCGATGGTAAACTTTATGCGTGCAGCTGTGAACGAACAACGCAAATATCGTCAGTTGCCTCCTTTGTCGGCTAGCGAATTCTTGAAACTGATGCGCGAAAAGCGTGCCGTAGTGGAGCTTGACAATAAATTGGCAAATCGAAGCGTGAACGAAGGATTCAGCGGTGGCGAAAAGAAACGCAACGAGATTTTCCAAATGGCTATGCTTGAACCTACTTTCGCTATTTTGGACGAAACCGACTCCGGACTTGACGTAGATGCTTTGCGCATTGTGGCCGAAGGATTTAATAAGTTAAAACGTGCAGAAACAAGTGCTATGGTTATTACCCACTATCAACGCTTATTGGATTATTTGAAACCGGATGTTGTGCATGTGCTAATGGGTGGCAAGATTGTAAAGACTGGTGGTCCTGAACTGGCGCAAGAGATAGAGAATCGTGGTTTCGATTGGATTAAGCAAGAATTAGTTTAAAGTATTTATTGACAATCCATGAAACCGGAACAACAATATATTGATTTGTTTACGCAGGCAGAGGCAATGATTTGTCGCCATAGTGCAGATGTGCTGAATGCTCCTCGTGCTGCTGCTTTTGCCCACTTCCAGCAATTGGGTTTTCCAAGTAGCAAAAATGAGGATTACAAATACAGCGATATGGGCAAACTCTTTGCTCCCGATTATGGTTTGAATCTGAATCGTTTGCCTATTCCCGTAAATCCGAATGAGGTGTTTAAGTGCGATGTTCCCAACATGAGCACTTCCTTGTTCTTTGTTTTAAACGATAGCTTTTATAGGGAGAATGCTACAAGTCGATTGCCCGAAGGTATTTTGTTGGGTAGCTTAAAGGCAATGGGTGAAACTCATCCTGATTTGGTGCGTTCATTCTATGGTAAATTAGCCGATACTTCAACAGATGGTGTAACGGCTTTCAATACCATGTTTGCACAAGATGGCCTACTGATATATGTACCTCGCGGTGTGGTGGTGGAAAAACCTATTCAGTTGGTGAATATGCTACGTGCCGATGTAAACTTTATGGTGAATCGTCGCGTATTAATCATCTTGGAAGATGGTGCGCAACTACGCTTATTGGCTTGCGACCATGCGATGGATGATGTAAACTTCCTTGCTACCCAAGTGATGGAAGTGTTTGTTGGCAATGGTGCTATGCTCGACCTTTACGAATTGGAAGAGAATAGCTTGAATACGATACGCATCAGTAACCTGTATGTAAAGCAAGGTGCTAATAGCAATGTATTACTGAATGGCATGACGCTTACTAATGGTACAACACGAAATGGTGTGCATGTAACGTTGGCAGGCGAAGGTGCTGAACTTGATTTGTGTGGTATGGTTATTGCTGATAAGAATCAGCATGTAGATAATCATACTGTGATAGACCATGCCGTGCCCCGTTGCAATAGTCGCGAATTGTTCAAATATGTCTTGGATGATGAGGCTACCGGAGCCTTTTCCGGCTTGGTGTTGGTGCGCCCTGATGCGCAACATACTAATTCGCAACAAACCAATCGCAATCTTTGCGCCACTCGCCAAGCTCGCATGTACACACAACCTCAATTAGAGATTTATGCTGACGATGTGAAGTGTAGTCATGGTGCTACCGTGGGTCAACTGGACGAACGCGCATTATTCTACATGCGTCAACGCGGTATTCCCGAAAAGGAAGCACGTTTACTGCTGATGTTTGCTTTTGTCAACGAGGTGATAGATATGATTCGTTTGGATGCCTTGCGCGACCGTTTGCACCTGTTGGTAGAAAAACGTTTCCGTGGCGAGTTGAACAAATGCAAAGGTTGTCGCATTTGTGGCAAAGAATAAAATAACGCGATATGATGAATCTTGACGATATACGAGCCGATTTCCCTATTCTTGGGCGTGAAGTGTATGGCAAACCACTTGTCTATTTGGATAATGGTGCTACGACACAGAAACCTCGTGTGGTGGTTGAGGCTATGACGGACGAATACTATTCGGTAAATGCCAATGTGCATCGCGGTGTACATTTTCTGTCTCAACGTGCTACAGAGTTGCACGAAGGTAGCAGAGAAACTGTTCGTGCTTTTATCAATGCCAAAAGCACCTCCGAGATTATCTTTACTCGTGGTACTACCGAAAGCATCAACCTGTTGGCAAGTAGCTTTACAGAGTCGCAAATGCGCGAGGGCGATGAAGTCATTGTAAGTGTAATGGAACATCATAGCAACATCGTGCCTTGGCAGTTGATGGCCGCTAAACATGGCATTGTGATTAAGGTTATTCCAATGACCGACAGTGGCGAATTGTTGATGGATGCTTATCGCGAATTATTCACTGAGCGTACTCGAATTGTTTCCGTAGCACATGTAAGCAATGTGCTTGGCACGGTGAATCCTGTAGAAGAGATGATTCGCTATGCACACGAACAAGGTGTGCCTGTTTTGGTAGATGGTGCCCAAAGTGTCCCTCACATGCCTGTGGATGTTCAAGCACTCGATGCCGATTTCTATGTTTTCTCCGGTCATAAGGTTTATGGCCCTACCGGTGTGGGCGTGCTCTATGGAAAAGAAGCGTGGCTCGACCGCTTGCCACCCTATCAAGGCGGTGGCGAGATGATTCAAACGGTGAGTTTTGAAAAGACTACGTTCAACGAACTGCCTTTCAAGTTTGAAGCCGGTACGCCAGACTTTGTAGGTACCACTGGTCTTGCCCGTGCATTAGAGTATGTCTCAGCTATCGGTATGGATAAGATTGCTGCTTATGAGCACGAACTGACAACTTATGCCACCGAGCGTTTAATGGAAATTCCCAGTATGCGTATCTTTGGCCAGGCCAAAGAGAAGGGTAGTGTTATCTCTTTCTTGGTGGGCGATATCCATCACTTCGACCTTGGTACTCTGCTCGACCGTCTTGGTATTGCTGTACGCACCGGTCACCATTGCGCCCAACCCCTGATGCAACGCTTAGGTATCGAAGGCACTGTGCGTGCCTCCTTCGGATTATACAACACAAAGGAAGAAATTGATGCGTTGTTTGCCGGGATTGAACGCGTGAGGAAAATGTTTTAATTACCCCCAATATGCTGTTGCCCTACTTAAATAGTGGAGTTGTTGAAGCCGGATGCGACGAAGCCGGACGAGGATGCCTGGCCGGTGCCGTATATGCCGCGGCGGTTATCTTGCCACCTGATTTTCAGTGTGAGCTATTGAACGACTCGAAGCAACTGACCGAGCGTCAGCGATACCAACTGCGCCCCATCATCGAGCAGGAGGCCGTGGCATGGGCGGTGGGTATCGTGTCGCCCGAAGAGATTGACAAGATAAACATCCTGAACGCATCGTTCCTGGCCATGCATCGCGCCATCGATGGTTTGCAAGTGCGCCCGCAACACTTGTTGATTGATGGTAATCGTTTCCGAAAATATAAGGATTTGCCGCATACCACCGTGGTGAAGGGCGATGGCAAACTGATGAGCATTGCGGCGGCAAGCGTGTTGGCGAAAACCTATCGCGACGATTATATGAATGCGTTGCACAAGGAGTATCCGCACTACGACTGGGACAAGAACAAGGGCTATCCCACAAAAGCACATCGTGAAGCCATTGCACAGCATGGCACTACTCCTTATCATCGCTTAACCTTCAACCTGTTGGGCGATGGTCAATTATCTTTGCCTTTTTAATTCTTAATTATTAATTTTTAATTGTCAATTATCAATTATCAATTTAATAATTCTCAATTTATTCGTACCTTTGCAGCCTAAAATAATAGAAATCACTTAAAATAGATAATATGAGCAAGAAAGCTTTACTTATGATTCTTGACGGCTGGGGAGTCGGCTCTCAAGGAAAAGACGATGTAATCTACACTACTCCAACTCCTTATTGGAATTCGTTGTTGGCCAACTATCCACACTCTTTGTTGCAAGCAAGTGGCGAAAATGTTGGATTGCCCGACGGACAGATGGGTAACTCGGAAGTGGGACACTTGAATATCGGTGCCGGACGTATCGTTTACCAAGACCTTGTAAAGATTAACCGCGCTTGTGCCGACAATAGCATCCTCAACAACAAGGAAATTGTAGCTGCATATACGTATGCAAAGGAAAATGGCAAGAACATTCACCTTATGGGTCTTACAAGCGATGGTGGCGTACATAGCTCACTTGTTCACTTGTATAAGTTGTGCGACATTGCCAAGGAATATGGCATTGACAACTGTTTCATCCACTGCTTTATGGATGGTCGTGACACTGACCCAAAGAGTGGTAAGGGATTCATTGAACAACTCAGCGCTCATTGTGCACAATCTGCCGGAAAGATTGCTTCTATCGTAGGACGTTTTTATGCAATGGATCGCGACAAGCGTTGGGAACGTGTGAAGGAAGCTTATGACTTGCTTGTTGAAGGTAAGGGTAAGAATGCTACTGACATGGTACAAGCTATGCAAGAAAGCTATGATGAAGGTGTTACTGACGAATTCATCAAGCCTATCCACAACGCAACAGTTGACGGTACTATCAAGGAGGGCGATGTAGTGATCTTCTTCAACTACCGCAACGACCGCGCAAAGGAATTGACTATCGTATTGACTCAACAAGATATGCCCGAACAAGGCATGCACACTATCCCTGGTTTGCAATACTATTGTATGACTCCATACGACGCATCGTTCAAGGGCGTACACATTCTTTTCGACAAGGAAAACGTACAAAACACATTGGGTGAATACCTAGCTGCTCAAGGAAAGACTCAACTCCATATTGCTGAAACAGAGAAATATGCACACGTAACATTCTTCTTCAATGGTGGCCGCGAAACGCCATACGATAACGAAGATCGTATCCTTGTTCCATCGCCAAAGGTGGCTACATACGACTTGAAGCCAGAAATGAGTGCCTACGAAGTGAAAGATAAGCTTGTTGAAGCTATCAATACTCAAAAGTATGATTTCATCGTAGTGAACTATGCTAATGGCGATATGGTGGGTCATACTGGTATCTACGAAGCTATTCAAAAGGCAGTTGTGGCTATCGACGATTGTGTAAAGGCTACTGTTGAGGCTGCTAAGGCTAACGACTACGAAGTTATCATCATTGCCGACCATGGTAATGCCGACCGTGCGCTCAACGATGATGGTACACCAAACACTGCTCACTCACTCAATCCTGTACCTTTTGTTTACGTTACCGCTAACCCCGATGCAAAGGTAGAAAACGGTGTGTTGGCAGACGTAGCTCCTTCAATCCTCCACATCATGGGTCTTCCACAACCTGCTGATATGGATGGAAAAGACTTGATTAAGTAATATTTATTGTGTTATGATAAGAGCGGAAGAGCTTTTGTTCTTCCGCTTTTTTTAGCTCTTACATTTATGATTCAAATTGACGATGTTGTAGTAAGTCTTGATGTGCTACGCGAAAAGTTTCTATGCGACTTAAAAGCATGTAAAGGTGAGTGTTGCATTGAGGGTGATGCAGGTGCTCCTGTCGAATTTGAGGAGATAGAGAAATTGGAAGAGGTGCTTCCGGTGATTTGGGACGATCTTGCTCCCGAAGCTCAAGCTGTTATCAATAAACAAGGGGTTGTATATACCGACCAAGAGGGTGATTTGGTTACTTCAATCGTGAATAACAAGGATTGCGTATTCACTTGCTATGCCCCCGATGGAACTTGTTATTGCGCTATAGAGAAAGCTTATCGCGCCGGAAAGGTGAACTTCTGTAAGCCGGTGTCGTGTGCGCTTTACCCCATTCGTGTGGGTAATTATGGCCCTTATAAGGCTGTAAACTACCATCGTTGGAATGTTTGTAAAGCGGCGGTGCTACTGGGACAAAAAGAGAATCTACCCGTCTATAAGTTCTTGAAAGAACCGCTTATAAGGAAATTCGGTGAAGATTGGTATGCCGAATTGGAGATAGCTGTTGAAGAGTTAAAGAAACAAGGATACTTGAAATAAACAAATAAGGCACGGAATTAACTCCGTGCCTTATTTATTCTATTATCTTTAAGTTGTTAGTATCTACAATACCTATGCCATCTTTGTCAATAGTTGCTTTCTTTGTTTTACCACTTAATGTCAATGACCCGATGCCATTAATTTCTGCATTGATTTCTTGACATTCAACATGGATATCTGCTTTTCCTACTCCTTCAACTTCTGCCTTTAGCTTTTTGCATTTCAAGTTGCGGATATAAATCTTTCCAACTCCTTCTAGTGCGCATTTAAAATCGCTTACCTTCAATTCTTCTTCGCAATAGAGTGCTCCTACACCGCAAAATACCAAATCTTCTAAAGTCGGTGCTGTGATATAGATGTTTACACCATTTTTAGAGCCATTTAGGTTTTTCTCTTTAGGTTCTATATTTAATGTCCCATTTTCTACATAGACATCTAATTTGTCCACATTTTCTTTCTTGCCATCTATCTTTACGCTGCATTTGGATGCTTGTGTGAAATAGACTGAGCCTACGGTAGTTAAATCAAGGTTATGGAAGTTGTCCACTTTAAACTCTTTGCTTACTTCTTGTGCTTGAATAGATAATTGCGGCATTAACGCCACGAGGCCAATAAGCATAAGGCCGATGATGCTGTTCTTCTTCATATTCATTTTATCTTGTTTATTTGTCTATTAGACGAAATGAGAGAAGAAAAAGTTGCAAAGGATGCTGATTTTTGTAAAAATAGGGCATAATAAATCCCGGGTGACGCGTAGCCCGGGATTTTTTAATGTAAGATGTGATGAAGGTTGTTTATCGTTACGCGTCAATATTTGCGTATGTAGCATTGCTTTCGATAAAGTCGCGACGCGGAGCTACGTCTTCGCCCATCAACATTGAGAAGATGGCGTCGGCTTCGGCTGCGTTGCTCATATCTACTTGCTTCAACATGCGGTTTTCGGGGTTCATGGTAGTTTCCCAAAGTTGTTCGGGGTTCATTTCACCAAGACCTTTGTAACGTTGTGTGTGTACGGCATCTTCGCGTCCGCCGCCATAAGTGTCGATGAAGCGTTGGCGTTGTTGGTCGTCCCAGCAATATTCTTTAACTTTTCCTTTTGTGCAGAGGTAGAGTGGGGGACTTGCCAAGTAGAGGTGACCTTCTTCGATAACACGTGGGAAGTAGCGGAAGAACAATGTCATAATCAATGTGTTGATGTGGCGACCGTCTACATCGGCATCGGCCATGATGATGATTTTGTTGTAGCGCAACTTGTCGATATTTGCTTCCTTGCTCTCTTCGCTATCTACTCCGAAGCGGATGCCGAGTGCTTGGATAATGTTGTTTACTTCGTCGCTTTCGAATGCTTTATGCCACATTACTTTTTCTACGTTGAGGATTTTACCGCGCAGAGGTAGGATGGCTTGGAATTTACGATTACGTCCTTGTTTTGCTGAACCGCCGGCTGAGTCACCCTCGACAAGGAAAATTTCGCATTCGTGTGGGTCGCGGCTTGAGCAGTCGGCCAATTTACCTGGCATACCGCCACCGCCCATAGGCGATTTACGTTGTACTGATTCGCGTGCCTTGCGTGCTGCTACACGGGCTGTTGCGGCAAGCAACACTTTATCTACGATGATTTTTGCTTCTTTTGGATGCTCTTCGAGGTAGTAGTTCAGTGCTTCGCCTACGGCTTGGTTCACGGCACCGCTTACTTCGCTATTACCTAATTTTGTTTTGGTTTGACCTTCGAATTGCGGCTCGGCTACTTTTACCGAGATTACGGCTATGAGGCCTTCGCGGAAGTCTTCACCATTGATTTCTACCTTGGCTTTTTCCAATGCTTTAGCGCAATTTTCTTCGGCATATTTCTTCAATACACGAGTCAATGCCGCGCGGAAACCGCCTTCGTGTGTACCACCTTCTTTGGTGTTGATGTTATTGACGTACGAGTGCAAGTTTTCGCGATAGCCTGTGTTGTACATCATGGCTATTTCGATAGGTGTACCTGCTTTTTCGGTGTTTAGGTAGATTACGTCGTTGAAGAGTGGTGTATTTGTTCCGTTCAAGTAGCGTACAAACTCTTTCACACCTTCTTCCGAGAAGAATTCTTCTTGGTAGGGGTTGCCTTCTTCGTCGAGTTGACGGAGGTCGGTTAGCGTAATGGTGATACCTTTGTTTAGGTAGGCAAGTTCGCGCATGCGGTTTTGCAATGTGCCGAACTTGTATTCGCTAACGGTAAAGATGGTGTTGTCGGGCAAGAAAGTTTGCTTTGTGCCGGTAAATTCGGGGTCGCAAGTGCCTACTTCCTTTACGGCATAGAGTGGCTTACCACATTCGTATTCTTGTTGGTAGATTTTTCCACCGCGGAATACTTGTGTTGTCATGTGTGTAGAGAGTGCGTTTACGCACGATACACCCACACCATGCAGACCACCTGATACTTTGTACGAACCTTTGTCGAACTTACCACCGGCATGTAGTACGGTCATTACTACTTCGAGTGCCGATTTTTGTTCTTTTTCGTGCCAATCTACGGGGATACCGCGTCCGTTATCTTGTACGGTTATAGAATTGTCTTCGTTGATTGTTACATCAATGCGGTTGCAATATCCGGCCATGGCTTCGTCGATAGAGTTATCGACAACTTCATATACCAAATGGTGCAAACCGTTTTCGCTAATGTCGCCAATGTACATGGCGGGGCGTTTTCTTACAGCTTCGAGGCCTTCTAATACCTGAATGTTACTGGCCGAATAGTTGTTTTCGGCTCCTATTTTTACTTCTTCATCCATGGGTAAGTTGATTGTTTGAAATAACAAGGCAAATTTAGTGAAAAACATTGATATATGAAAAAAGCCGAACTAAAAAGTTCGGCTTTTTTATGTCTTTTTTCTAACTATGTTCGCATTACGCCAACTTGTTGATGTGCAACGCTAATTTAGACTTCAAGTTATTGGCTTTGTTCTTGTGAATTACGTTAGTCTTAGCCAATTTGTCCAGCAACTTAGCTACACCAGGAAGCATAGCAGTTGCTTCTTCCTTATTGGTTGTTGCACGAAGCTTACGAACAGCATTTCTCATGGTCTTGCCATAATATCTGTTGTGAAGTCTTCTTTTTTCTTCTTGTCTAATTCTTTTTAATGATGATTTGTGATTTGCCATCTCGACTAATCTTTTTAAATTCGTTTATTCTTTTTTCTTTGTAGTCCCTGGGGGAATCGAACCCCCCTTTCAAGAATGAAAATCTTGCGTCCTAACCGATAGACGAAGGGACCTTGCCTTGTCAAGCGTTTCCGCTTATTGCAGCCGAGTGTTTTTCTCTTTTGCGGTTGCAAAGGTATGTGTTATTTTTGAATCAGCAAAACATTTCGAGAAAAAAATGCAAAAAATATTTCATTTTGCCTCTTTTTTCGTAGTTTTGTATGCGAAAACCGGTTCGTTTATGTTGCAAAAGACTCGTGGAATAGTGCTTCATGCCTTAAAATATAAGGATGCTTCGCTCATAGTAGATATCTATACGGAGGCGTTAGGACGTGCTTCGTTCATGGTGTATATTCCTAAGAGCAAAAAGGCCTCTGTAAAAGCTACACTTTTCCAGCCAATGGCGTTGGTAGAGCTTGAGGCAGACATTCGTCCGAACACCTCTATATATAAGGTACGCGAAGCAAAGTCATTCTATCCCTTCGTTTCCTTACCTTATGAGCCGAGGAAGTCGGCCATAGCTCTTTTCCTATCCGAGTTTCTTTATCGGGCCTTGCGCGAGGAAGATGCCAACATACCTTTGTTTAATTACCTTATGCACTCCATCGTTTGGTTAGATACTTGTAAGCAACAATTTGCCAACTTCCATTTGGTGTTTTTGATGCGTCTTTCCAGATTCTTAGGTTTGTATCCTAATCTTGATGATTATGGCGAGGGCGATTATTTTGATATGCGCGCGGCTTGTTTCTCTCCGTTACCTCCGCAAATGCATTCCGATTACCTTCAGCCGGCCGAAGCTGCTTTGCTGAACAAACTTATCCGTATGCGTTACGATACGATGCGATTTGTACCCATGACTCGCATCGAGCGTGCACGCTTCCTTACGCTAATCAACGATTACTATCGCTTGCATCTACCCGATTTTCCTGTGCTTCGTTCGCTCGACGTGCTTCACGAGTTATTCGATTAGTATTGTATTTGTTCCGTGCATCCACCGAATGCGTTCGGTGCGTCTACGCATTTCGTTCGGTGAAAAGCATCCTTTTATTTTCCCTTAACAGAAAATTTATTTTCCATTAAGGGAAAATGAAATATATCAGTTATATCAGTTTTCAGTTTTTTTTTCGCGCTATTCGGAAAAACAAACTACCCTTACTTACTTCGAAAAAGCAAGTGAGGGCAGTTTAATAGCTATATAATACAATTGTATTAGGCAAGTAGTTCTTTTACCTTAGCCGAGATAGCACGACCTTCGGCCAAGCCGGCAAGCTTCTTGGTGGCAACGCCCATCACCTTACCCATGTCGCTAGGGCCAGCGGCACCTACTTCGGCTATGATTGCCTTCAATGCTGCTTCCAACTCTTCGGCGCTTAATTGTTTAGGTAGGTAAACTTCCATCACTTTTACTTGTGCCAATTCGGCTTCGGCCAAATCTTCGCGGCCTTGTGCGCGATAGATTTCAGCGGCATCTTTACCTTGCTTTGTTAGTTTTTGGATGATTTTAATAGCAGCATCATCGGTCAATGTATCGTTAGCGCCCGGTGCTGTTTTAGCTTCCAAAAATACTTTCTTAATGTTGCGTAATGTTTCGAGGGCAACTTTGTCTTTCGCCTTCATGGCGGTTTTAATATCCTCGCTTATTTGATCAAATAGAGCCATAATGATGAGTTATGAGTTGTGAGTTAATTATGATTTCTCAAATTTCAATTTTCAATTCTCAATTTAGAAAGAGATAACGCCTATATCTTCGTTATTGTTTGCTGGTGTAACCTCCTCCTCGATAGGCTGCAAAGCACTTTGTGAGGCAGCTGTAATAGCGTTCAAGGTAGATTTACCACGATTGTAGGTAGCCGAATTTTCCACCATAGCAATGATTGCATCGTTGTCCAAATCCTCGAGCGTAAAGGTGTAGATGTTTCTGAGGCGTGAACGTTGCGAGCTTGTAGTAGAGCTACCAGGATAGTATTGTGTGCGTCGCATATCGCGAGCAGCTTCAGCCGCATCTTCTTCTTTCTTGCGCTTTATTTCTTCAGCCGTACGGCGAGTGATTCGCTCGTCCATCTCCTTAACGTGAATGTCTTGGATATCGAAACCGGTGGCCAACAAGGTAATCTTCACTTTCTCGCCCAAGCTATCGTCCTTGGCGATACCCCATTTCAACTCGTAGTTGCTATTGAAGCGGCTCAAGAACTCGCGCACCTCTTCCATCTCGTTCACCATCAATTGGTGGTCGTTGCTATACGAGATGTTGAAAAGGATTTTTTGCGAATTGAAGATGTCGTTGCTATTAAGGAGTGGTGAGTATTGTGCATCCTTGATAGCCTTGCTAACGCGATTGTCTCCTTCGCCATAGCCGGTACTCATAATGGCTACACCACCATCTTTCAATACGGTTTTCACATCGTTGAAGTCGAGGTTTTGCTTACCATGCTTTGTGATGATTTCCGCAATACTCTTAGCTGCAATTGATAGGGTACTATCTGCCTTAGCATACGCATCGTCCAATGAAAGGTTATTGTAAACCTCGAGTAGGCGTTCGTTGTTGATAACCAACAGGGCATCGACATGCTTCTTCATCTCTTCCACACCATCGAGTGCTTGGTCAATCTTTTTATTACCTTCCCAACGGAAAGGGATGGTTACAATACCAATGGTAAGTATATCTTTCTCTTTGGCAACTTTGGCTACAACAGGTGCAGCACCGGTTCCTGTGCCACCACCCATACCAGCAGTGATGAACACCATCTTGGTGCTACCATCGTCGAGTAAAGCTTTGATGTCTTCAATACTCTCTTCGGCCGCCATCCGAGCGCGTTCGGGTTTATTTCCTGCTCCTAACCCTTCCTTTCCTAATTGTATTTTTTTAGGAATATCCGATTGCTGCAATGCTTGCAAGTCGGTATTGCACAGCGCAAAGGTTACATCGTGAATACCCTCTTGAAACATGTGGTTTACGGCATTGCTACCGCCACCACCTACACCGATAACCTTGATTATCTTTGGAGTATCAACCGATTGGTCGGTCGGAATGTTGAACTCTACTTTTATCATATCTTGTTCGTCCATCATATCGTTCGTTTTTTAAGGGTTCTTATTTAAAGTTAGAGTCGCTGTTGTTGAAATCGTCATCACCATCAAAAAGTTCGCCTTGAATCTTATCGACGAATTTTGAGAAGAAATTCTTCTTTGGCTTGGCAGGCTTTAGAGGCTTTTCTTCCTCTTTTGGTTTTTCCTCCTTGGGCTTTTTGACCTCTTGCACAGGAGCTTCCTCGATAACCTCTTCTTCAAATAGCTCTCCTTGTTGTCCATCTCCCTCTATTGGCTTTTCTTCTTCGGGCAAGCAACAGTTTTCAGTGCCCGAAAGCAACAAACCAATTAATGTACCAGTAGTACCATCCTTAGACAACTCGTTTGCACCATGAACAGTGTGATAAGTAAACTTAGCTGTTTTTACCTTCTCAATGCCACTTTTCTTTTTGAATGCCTCTTCCAAATTCGGAAGATTTGAGCCTCCACCAGTCAAAACTACTCCAGCAAAGAGATTGTCTTCATAGCCTGATAGTTGCAATAAATTGACTATATTTTGCAGGATTTCTTCGATACGTGCTTCGACAATGTCATTCAATTTATTGATAGTAATCGTACGTCCGTCGCGCATGGTGCAAGTAGCAGGATTTTCGCCCTCTTCGTCCATGCAGATGGCACTACCATATTGGGTAAGCAACCAGTTTGCATCGTCTTCCTCCATTTGCATCGTGCAAATGTCTTTCACCACATTGTTCATACCCAATGGCAATACGCAAAGGAAGCGCAACAGATTGTTTTTATAGATACTAAGGGTTGTTGTATCGGCACCAAAATCTACAATAGCACAACCAGAACGCATTTCGCTATCAGTAAGTATGGACTTTGTTTGCGCTAAAGGCGAAAGTATGAGGTCGGCCATCGTTATACCTGCTTGCTCAAGACTACGTTCAAGGTTGCTCTTCAAGATGCTGCGTGCTACAATGTTCATGTATTGTGCAGTAAGGTTTTGCGCAACAATTCCCACAGGATTAACTTCGGTGTGGTTGTCTGCAATGTATTCTTGAGGCACTACTTCGAGTATAGAAGTATCATTGCCAATGCTGTCCTTGTTCTCTTTATATAGTTCGTCAATAAGTTCTTGTGAAATCTTATCTCCCTCGTTCAGTGTGCGGCTGATGCTGTTCTTTACAGTATGCATTGATTGTCCGCCTACGCCAACATATACTTTGGCTATTTTACTACCCAACTGGTTTTGTAGCTTGTTGATGATAGATGTCAGTGCATTGGCGGCTACATCTACATTGTAGATAAGGCCTTTACGGATAAAGGTTGCGGCATCTTCTTGTGCATAGGCTTGCACTTGTAATGAGCCGTCGTAATTCTTTTTGCCAGCTATACCGGCAATTTTAGAAGAGCTTAGCTCGATAGCGGCGATGAAGTCTTTTGTTGCCATATAATTATGTATTAGTTCTTACTTACTATTATTAGTTTTGGTACAAACTATTTGATTTCCAAACTCTACGTTGATGCGCGAATATTTGTTCCATCCTACTTGGTTTAGCGCTTTTTTATAGAATTGTTTCACTCGTTCAAGTTTGTTTTCCACTTGTGTTAGCTTACCCAAGTAGATAGTGTGACTACCTACTCTTGGCACTAATTCTACAGTTTGGTTGTTAAGTACATGTATCTGCTCAATTTGCGAATTCCAAAAACGATCTTTCTGCAAAAATAAAGCAAAATTATGTAATTCCTTTGTTGCAAATGACTTATTTATATTCCCAGTAGCAACAGGTAGATAGGCATTACATTTTGTGTTCGATGGCATAAGCATTCCTTTGTTGTCCAAATAGTAATTCTCGCCGTTGTTGCTCATAATACGCATGATAGGTATTCGTTGAGCTACTTCAACACAGATATTTCCACTTGGTGTTTTGTAGCACTCCACTTGGTCGATAAGTGGATGTTTGCCAAGAACTTGTTCCAACGAATCTGTACTGATGGATGATAGAAGTTCTCCATCGGGTGTTAATTGTTGCTGTTTAAGCATACTCTTAACCTCACCGATAGTGATGAAATCGGCATGTAAGCTATCGCTAATAATCAGTTCAACTCCCAAGCATTGTGTTTCGGCAGGCTTGCGATTAAAAGCAGTGATAGCTACTACGAGGTAAGCTGATATTATCAGCAGCAATAAGGTGAGTAATATTCGTTTGAACATAGGCTTAGTTTAGTGTTTGGAATGTTTCTCTTTCAATATTCGTTCGAATAGGGGCATGTAATTATCTAAATCGCCAGCACCCAAGATGATAACAATTTCGGTTTCATTGCGTTGCAACAATGCAGCTACATCTTCTTTGCGGCAAAGCGTTTTTTCAACACTCGGTTTTAAGTTGTCATAGATAAGCTGACTGCTAACACCTTCGATGGGTAATTCGCGTGCAGGATATATTTCTGTCAGAATCACTTCGTCGGCCAGCGATAAACTTTCGGCAAATTCGCGGTAAAAATCGCGTGTACGTGTGTATAAATGCGGTTGGAAAATCGCTGTTAGCTTTCTATCTTTGTAGAGTTGGCGCATAGAGCGCAAACTTTGCATAATTTCTGCTGGATGGTGCGCATAGTCGCTCAATAACGCATATTGTGCAGTCTTTAATCGGAAATCGAATCGACGATCTACCCCCCTGAAGTTTTGCATAGCTTGAGCAATTTCTTCGTTAGTAGCTCCAGCAAGGTGTGCCAAGGCCATAGCAGCAATGCCATTGTCTATGTTTACACTGACGGGAACGCCAAGTTGTATGTTGTCTATTCGTGTGTCGGGTGCAACGAAATCGAAAATAATCTCACCATCTCCAATGCAGATGTTCTCTGCATGGAAATCACCTTCGTGTCGGCTATAGGTATATACCATGACACCGGGTTGCACGTCTGGTTTCATCTCTAAATTGGTGTGCAAAATAAGTGCGCCACCTGGTTGAATCAACGTAGTGTAGTGGCGGAAACTTTCAAGGTAAGCTTCTTTAGTACCATAAATATCCAAGTGGTCGGGATCTGTACTGGTGATGACACTTATCCAAGGCGTTAAATGATGGAACGAGCGGTCGAATTCATCAGCTTCGATAACGGTGTATGGACTTGTTTGTGATAATAACAAGTTCGATTCGTAGTTTTTGCTGATACCTCCAAGGAAAGCTGTACATTTTACATCCGATTGGTGCAATAAGTGAGCAGCCATGGTGCTAGTAGTTGTTTTTCCATGTGTACCAGCTACGCAAAGGCCCTTGCTATTTCGGGTGATAAGTCCTAATACTTGTGCTCGTTTTTGTATGTTGAAATTTCCATTGCGGAAAAAGGTTAACTCTTTATGATCATCGGGTATAGCCGGTGTATAAATCACTAAAGTTTGACTCTCTTGTTTGCAGCATGCAGGAATTAGATTTACGTCATCTTCGTAGTGAATTTGTGCACCTTCCTCTATAAGTTTTTGAGTTAAAGGAGTAGCTGTACGATCATATCCTGCTACAATTTTACCCTGTGATAGGAAATATCGAATCAAGGCGCTCATACCTATGCCACCTGCTCCAACAAAATAAACTGAGTATATTTCATTCAAGTTCATGGTCTGTTCTTTTTTCGGTTTTAATATCTGTGTTTTTCTTGTTTATTTATACTTCTTTTTCGTCTACCAAGCGTAATACTTCTTTAGCAATAATTTCAGCAGAGTCGGGTAGGGCCATTTCAAGAATATTTCTGTTCAACGCTTGTAATTTATCGTTGTCTTTCACCGTTTCTATTGCTAATTCCACCAATTGCTCTTTTGCTTCTACATCTTTTACATATAATGCAGCATCGCGACGAACCAATGCTAATGCATTTTGTGTTTGATGGTCTTCGGCTACATTAGGTGATGGTACCAATATTACGGGTTTACCAAGCAAACAGAATTCAGAAATACTACCTGCTCCTGCACGCGAAACAACCAAGTCGGCTATACTATAGGCATACTCCATGTGTTTAATGAAATCGTTTACATAGAGGTTGGGCATGGTTGCTATATGTGAATTGCATACAAGTTCGCCCGAATAAGCTCTCAATGCTTCTTTCACTTGGTCAATGTATATTTTCCCAACTTGCCAAATGAATTGCACTTCGGGGTGTGCTTGTATCATGTTTAAATTTGCAATCATTGTTTCGTTTAATGTGCGAGCTCCTAAACTACCTCCAATAATCAATACAGTTTTGCGATTAGGATCCAAATCGAAGTGCTTAGCAGCATCTTCACGGCTTACTTGCTCTGATACGAGTGTTTGACGAACAGGGTTACCCGTTAGAATAATCTTTTCTTGAGGAAAGAAACGATCCATCCCTTCGTATGCAACACATATTTTCTTTGCTTGCTTGGCAAGTAGTTTGTTGGTTACTCCAGCATACGAGTTTTGCTCTTGAATTAGCGTTGGAATCCCCATTGTAGCTGCCATTTTTAGTGTCGGACCACTAGCATAGCCACCTACGCCTACAGCAACTTGCGGTTTGAATTTCTTGATAATTTTACGGGCTTTCCATTGGCTACGAACCAATTTTATCAAAACACCTACATTACGCCATAATCGTTTGCGGTCAAATCCAGCTACAGGTAGGCCTATTATTTCGTAACCAGCATCTGGTACACGTTGCATTTCCATGCGGCCTTCAGCTCCTACAAATAGAATTTTTGCTTCGGGGCGTAGTTGACGGATTGCATTTGCTATACTGATGGCAGGGAATATATGTCCACCTGTACCACCACCGCTCACAATTACTCTTGTTTCCTTCATCGCTATCTATATTAAGTACGATAATTTATTCAAATTCACTATCACTATTCAGCACTTCAGATGTTGGTTCCTCAGCACTTTGCGCTTGATTCTCTGCTAAAACAGCTTCGGCAAGTAATACAGCTGCCGACTTTTCAGGGGCCACTTCTGCTTGGCGCAATAACTCTTCTTGCTCGATACTAGCCGTATAACGACTTACGCTGAGCAACATACCGATATATACACAATTGATAATGGTTGATGTTCCACCACGACTGATTAGTGGTAATGGCTGCCCTGTGACAGGAGCTAAACCAACAGCAACCATCATGTTGAACACTGCTTGTGTAACTAATAATAATCCGATGCCAATGACCAAGAAAGCGGGAAAACTCCGATTGCACCGCTTCGCTATCCTTCCTACCCGAATTAGTAGGCAGATGTAGAGGAAGACCACAAAAGCACCTCCCAATAAGCCTAATTCTTCAATAACAATAGCAAAAATAAAGTCGGAAAACGCTTGACTTAAGAAGTCGCGTTGAACGGAATTTCCAGGTCCTTTTCCTATTACGTGGCTTGTTGCTACGGCAATGCGAGCATGTGCTACCTGTCCATCTTTATCTGTATCAAATTTGCTTGCTGCAATCTCTTCGTTGCTGACAAATTTTTCTATGCGTGTTCGCCAAGTATCAAAACGATGCATAAAAGGGACATCAATATCTTTTGTAATTATCAAGAAAGCAATTCCAACAATGGCTACACTGAACAAACTACCAATAAGTATACCTAATTTTTTCAGAGGTACATGTCCAATATACATCATTAAGAATACCACGCCAAATAGCAAAAAGGCTGTCGAGAAGTTTTCGGGTAGAATGATAGCACAGATTGTACCTGCAATAATCATTATATTTTTGAAAGCATTGGGGTTAGCTCCATCTTCCGTTCTGCCCTTGCTTAGGATAAAAGCGGTTACAATAACAACCGCCATTTTTGCAAATTCGCTGGGTTGGAATTGAATTCCCGCAATGCTTATCCATCGTGCAGCATCATTTATTCGTCCTGTAAACATTACTACTATCAGTAATATTGCAGAGATAGGTAGTAATATCATACCTATTAAAGAGAACCATTGGTATGGAAGGCTATGTATGATACATACACACACAGTGCCTATGCCAAGAAACATTAGGTGACGACTGATTGGCCCCCAATGGTCGCCGCTGCTATACACCAACGAGCTCGATGCACTGAACACTTCGACAATCGAGATTAGACATAGCATAAGGAAGATAATCCAAATTACCTTGTCTCCTTTGAATATGTTCTTGAATAAATCCACTTCTTAAATTAAAAATTAAAAGTTGAGAATTAAAGTTCTCTAACATATTTCTTAAACTGTTCGCCTCTATCTTCGTAACTCTTGAATAAATCGAACGAAGCGCAGCAAGGACTTAATAATACAGTCTCGCCTTTTTTTGCTAATTTATAAGCAGCTTCCACGGCATCTTTCATGCCTGTTTGGATATCGGCTACTGGTAGCCCAAAACCATCGAAGAAGTCGTGCAGTTTTTCATTATGCAATCCTAAATAAATCAATGCCGAACATTTCTCCTTTACCAAGTCGGCAATTTCGTTATAGTCATTACCTTTATCTTTGCCTCCTAAGATGAGTACAGTTTTGGTGGTCATGCTTTGCAATGCATACCAACACGAGTTGACATTAGTAGCTTTGGAGTCGTTAATGAAATGAATGCCTCGTACATCGCATACCTTTTCCAATCGGTGTTCTACTCCTTTGAAATTGCTCAATGCTTTTCGTATATCTTCTTTCTCAATACCAGCTACGTTGGCCGAAATTCCTGCGGCTAATGAGTTGTAAAGATTATGTGTTCCATGCAATGCCAATGCTTCTTGCTCCATGTTGAATGCAATTGGTCGTTCAATCTCAATCTCGCCATCTTCTACATAGGCAATAGCACCTTGTCCCTTTATTTCTGCAAATGGATAAAGTTGTGCTTTCAGGCCATAACGTTCCAATTCGCGACGGATGATGGGGTCATCGTTCCAGAAGATAAAAGCATCTTCTTCTGTTTGATTTTGCACAATACGGAATTTAGCATCCACATAGTTTTGCATTTGATGGTCGTAACGATCCAAGTGGTCAGGAGTAATATTCATCAAAACCGCGATGTTTGCACGGAAATCATACATATTATCCAGTTGGAACGAACTGAGTTCGATGATATAATAGTCGTGCTTTTCGGTAGCTACTTGAAGCGCAAGACTCTTTCCTATATTGCCGGCTAATCCAACATTTAATCCTGCACTCTTAAAAATATGATAAATGAGCGAAGTGGTTGTCGTTTTACCATTCGAACCAGTAATACACACCATCTTTGCATCAGTATAGCGACCAGCAAATTCAATTTCTGAAATGATAGGTGTGCCTTGTGCTATCAACTTTTGCACTAAAGGAGATTCGTTTGGAATGCCAGGACTTTTCACTACTTCATCGGCATCTAAGATGCGCGACTCGGTGTGCTTTCCTTCTTCCCAAGCAATGTTATAGCTATTAAGTAAGTTTTTATAGTTCTCTTTAATGAGCGACATATCCGAAACGAATACATCCATTCCTTTCACTTTGGCTAAGACTGCTGCTCCCGCACCGCTTTCACCAGCTCCCAATACTGCTATCTTCATATTATCTAATTTTTAATGTAATAATGGTTATAGCCGCCAATATGATGGTTACAATCCAAAAACGTACAGTTATTTTTGATTCATGGAATAACTTGTCAGGTTTAGTAAATACCACCGAACAACCTTCTTCTATAATATCCATCGAGGTGCGGAAGTGGTCGTGTATCGGCGTGCGTTTAAATACACGTTGCTTTACACCCTTGCGTTTACCCATTTTGTAATAAACCCGTTGCAAAATTACAGATAGGTTTTCTACCAAGAATACGCCACAAAGGATGGGAATTAGCAACTCTTTGTGGATGATAATGGCGAAAACTGCTATAATACCGCCAATGGTCAAACTACCCGTATCGCCCATAAATACTTGAGCTGGATAGGCATTATACCACAAGAAACCAATCAAGGCACCGATGAAAGCGCATATAAAGATTACCAACTCTTCACATCCTGGTATGTACATAATGTTCAAGTAACCGGCATATTCAATGTGACTCGATACATAAGCTAAAATACCTAGGGTCAAGCCTATAATTGCTGAGTTCCCAGCAGCCATACCATCCATTCCATCATTTAAGTTTGCACCATTACTTACGGCTGTTACTACGAAGATGGTGATAAGAACAAAAATAATCCAACCTGCCGTTTGAGCATGTTCGCCTAAGAAACCAACAATGTCGGCATAGTCAAGGTTGTTACTTTTGAAGAATGGAATAGTAGTTTGCGTTGCCTTAATCTCTTTGGCGGCATGCACCACCTCGGTTTGTCCATTTGGTGTTTCTACTTCAATATTCTCGCGGATAACAACTTGTGGGCTTAGGTATAGGGTTAAGCCAACAATAAATCCTAATCCTACTTGACCAATAATCTTGAATTTACCATGAAGTCCTTCTTTATCCTTCTTAAATATCTTGATATAGTCATCGGCAAATCCTAACGAACCCAGCCATACGGTTGTAATCAACATCAGCACCATGTAGATGTTGTGTAGTTTACCCAATAGCAAACAAGGAATTAGTGTAGCAAAGATGATAATAATACCACCCATACTAGGCACACCAACTTTGTTTACGCCAAAAGGATCGGTTTTTGCATCGCGTTGCGTTTCTGTAATCTGTTTGCGTTTCAGTAGGTTGATAAATTTATCACCCCAAATAGTGGAGATGAGCAAAGCCAAAATGATAGCCATCAGTGCGCGGAAAGAGGTGTATCCAAATACACCGGCACCTGGTACATCAAATTTATCAAGCCATTTAAATAGTTCGTATAGCATTACTGGTTAATATTATAGTTTTAAAATTACGATTTCATTATCTCGCTAAGTATCTCTTTATCATCAAAGTGGTGCTTCACACCCTTTACATCTTGGTAGTTTTCGTGTCCTTTTCCTGCTACTAAAATTACATCGCCAGGTTGTGCAAGCATGCAAGCGGTTTTGATGGCTTCGCGTCTATCTACAATGCTGATGGTTTTACGCATATCATCCTTGTCAAGACCAGCAAGCATGTCGTTGATAATATCTTGTGGCTCTTCAAAGCGTGGATTGTCGCTAGTAATGATAACACGATCGCTCAGTTTAGCCGCCTCTTTCGCCATCAAAGGTCGTTTACCTTTGTCGCGATTACCGCCAGCACCACATACGGTGATGATTTGTCCCTTACCTTCGACTACACCATGAATAGCATTCAATACATTGACAAGTGCATCGGGCGTGTGTGCATAATCAACAATAGCGGTATATCCTTCGGGCGAGCGAACTGTTTCAAAACGGCCAGAGACAGGTTTTAGTGTGCTGAGCGCTACTAATACCTCTTCTTCTTGCTTACCTAACAATACGGCCGCACCAAACACAGCCAACAAGTTGGATGCATTGAATTTACCAATGAATTGAACAGACAATTCGCGGTTGTTGAAATCGAGAATCATACCTTCGAAATGACTCTCAAGCAACTTTCCTTTAAAGTCGCTCAAACTACGCAATGAATAAGTATAAACCTTAGCGCGTGTATTTTGTGTCATCACCATGCCATTCTTGTCGTCCAAGTTTGTCAAACAGAAGGCATCTTTCGGCATGTCATCGAAAAACTTCTTCTTAGCGCGTAGGTAGTTGTCAACACTCTTGTGATAATCCAGGTGATCGCGTGTTAAGTTGGTAAAGATACCACCGGCAAATTTCAAACCGCTGATGCGCTTTTGGTCGATAGAGTGTGAACTTACTTCCATGAAAGCATACTCGCATCCACAATCGGCCATTTTACCTAACAAGCGATTCAAGGTAATAGGATCGGGAGTGGTATGTTCAGTTGGTACGGCTTCGTCATCTATGTAATTGCAAACAGTAGAAACCAATCCTACTTTATATCCAAAGTAGCGGAATGTATTATATAATAAGGTGGCAATTGTTGTTTTGCCATTTGTGCCGGTCACACCTACCAACTTCAGCTTTGAGGTAGGATCACCATAGAAGGTTGTTGCAAGTTTGCCAACAGCATCTTCGCTCTCCTTCACTTGAATATAGGTTACCCCATCGTTCAGTTGCTCGGGTAGGTCTTCGCACAACACGGCAACAGCACCTTTCTCGATAGCCGATGCTATATAGGCATGTCCGTCGGTTTGTGTGCCGCGCATAGCCATGAAAAGGTCGCCCTCGCGCACTTGTCGAGAGTCAATATTTACCTCTTTAATCTCTACTTCTTGGTTGCCTATAACCTGAGTAGGTTGGATGGCTTTTAGCAGTTCATTTAATTTCATAAGCTATACCTTATTATATATAATATATTATCCTTCTCTTTTCATGGTTAGCACCACCGTTTGTCCTCGTTGAATAGTGTTGCCGGCAGGTACTGATTGTCGGCTAACGCGGCCAACGCCATTAATTCTTACCTTCAATCCCTTCTTCTCGAGTAAGTAAACGGCATCTTTGGCGCCCATGCCTACTACGCTGGGTACTACGGTTGCATGCTCACGCTCACCCTCAAGTGTCACTTCTCCTTCTGCGGCAATAGCTTTTCCCCATTGCTCTTTGCTACGTGGCTCTTGGAAATTGCTTGATGTTGGTACGTCAAGCTCTTCGAGTACGTACATGGCTGATTTCATTTCACCCGCTTTTACGTCTGGGATAGTGTTGCTGGTGCTATCAATGGCGTGTTGCATGTCGAAACGCAAATTTTTGGCATAAACACGTTCGGCAATCTTACTAAATACGCTACCCGCCATTTGACCACCCGATGCGGGTAATCCCGGCTTTTGTATGGAGACGATGCAACTATATTTTGGATCATCGGCTGGGAAATAACCGCAGAAGCTAACCAAATAGTTTGTTCGTCCGCTTTTGTAACCTTCAGCGCCTTTTGAAATCTGTGCCGTACCAGTTTTTCCAGCTACGGGGAATTGCTTACTACCCGCCGGCTTGGCCAACCCTTGTGACACTACCTTTTCCAAAATCACTTGAATTTGCTCTAAGGTTTTGTCCGAGCAAATTTTAGGATTGATTATTTCGGTGGGATATTCATACACTACCTTGCCATCTTTCATAGCCGCCTTAACGAGTTTTGGACGCACCATTACACCATCGTTAGCAATGGCATTATAGAAGGTAAGGATGTTAAGTGGTGGCACTTGTGTTTCATAGCCAATACTCATCCAAGGCAAAGAAGTCTTGGCAAAGTATCTACCCACTTTCTTGCGATCTTCCGGCCCTTTAATATCGGGGGTACCTTCGCCGGGGATTTGTAGATTCAGCGGTTGGTCGATGCTCATTCGTTTTAACCCATCTACAAAGCGCTGAGGATTATCCTTGTAATACTTATCAATCAAGAATGAAACACCTATGTTCGACGATACTTCGAGGATGCGTGTCACATCAATTACTCCATAGCCACCACGATGCCAGTTATGATCCTTCATGTTACTACCATACATGCGTAGCTGACCATTCTTCGTATCAACTTCTGTTTCGGGAGTAATATATCCATCTTCCAGAGCCACCATGATGGATGCCGTTTTGAAGGTTGAGCCAGGCTCCATCATATCGCTGATGGCATTGTTGCGCATTTCGTAGTATTTACCATCGTTACCGCGTGTCATGTTTACGATGGCTTTTATTTCGCCCGTTTTTACCTCCATGATGGCGGCTACACCGACGAATGCCTCCAGCTCTTCGAGCTTATCTACCAATGCTTTTTCTGCAATGTCTTGCATATCTACGTCGATGGTGGTAATGATGTCGCATCCATCAACGGGTGGTTTGTCGGTAAGACTTACATAGCGATTCATTACTTTTTGTCGGTGTGAGATACCATTTTCTCCTCTCAACAATGAGTCGAAAGCAAGTTCGATACCATTCTTTGCGCCTAATGCGGTGTCGGCATACACATCGCCAATGGTACGCATACCCAACGAACCGAAAGGACGCTTGCGGCGATTCAAATTTTCATCGTGCAAACCGCTTGTTAACTTTCCTAAGTTTAAGAATGGCAATCGTTGTATCTCTTTATATTGCGTATGCGTGATGCGCTTACGACGATTGGGGAAGAGTGGGTAGTGTTGCCAACTACGGCTATTTCGTCCATTCTTCAAGTGAGTTCTGTATTGCGCAACACTCCATTCGGGAAACATTTTGTTCAATGCTTGTGCAAGCGAATCTACTTTCGAATTGAAAATGCTATCGCGACGATGTTGTCCACGCGCTTGTCGCTTTTCGTTGTTGTCGTAGTATTTATAGTCGAGAAATAGATAATATTCGGGCAATGAACTTGCCAAAAGCTTTCCGTCGCCCGAAAGGATGTTTCCGCGGTTTGGATAGAGGGTAACATCCTCTTTCTTGAATCGGCTAGCCACCTCTTCCCAATACTTGCGATCGACAAACATAATATGAGCGGCCTTTATGACAATACCTACCCCTATCAAACTCATAAAGAGTACGATATAAAAGTATCGAGTCATGATATTTCTCTTGCTTATTGCCATAGTTCTTTGTTAATCTTTTATTAAATAGGGTGGGTTGGTAGCTATTTGTAATTGGCTATCGCGCGTCTTGATATACTCTTCGATGCGCGATTGGCGACTTAACTCCATCAATTCCGAGCTTCGTGTTAAAGCATCATATTTAATGTCGGTCAGTTCTTTTTTTAGTTTATCAATCTCTATCATTTGTTGTTGACAAACGTAGCGATTGTGGATGTAGAAAAGAATCAGCACCATGATAAGCACCACCAATTTGGTTTGGCGGCGGAAGAATTCGGTAGCCAATATATCGCCACCGATAATGTTTCTCCATGAAGCATGGCTTTTCTTTTCAGTTGCTTTCTCTTTTGCCATAGGTGCTTTTTCGGTTTATTTCTTTTCGGCTATTCTTAATTTGGCGCTACGCGAGCGTGGATTTTCAGCAATCTCCTCGTCGCTTGGCACTATCACTTTGTTGTTCACCAATCGGAAGGGCGTTTCTACATTGCCGTAGAAGTCTTTCTCCATTTTGCCTTCCACATTGCCTGTTTTCATCATGTTTTTCACCAATCTGTCTTCCAACGAGTGGTAGGTGATAACCACCAATCGTCCGCCAGGTCGAAGCACTTCGGCCGTTGCACAAAGCATCTCTTTCAGCGCTTCCATTTCGTGATTCACTTCGATGCGAAGTGCTTGGAAAACTTTGGCCAACTCTTTCTTCTCGCGTTCGCGGCCGAAGAGTGGCTTTATCACTTCCAAGAATTCGCCGATGGTGTTTATCGGTTGTATGGCTCGTGCTTTTGCAAGCACCGAAGCTATTTTGCGGCTATTCTTTAACTCGCCGTATAGGTAGAAGATGTCGGCCAATCGCTCTTCGCTATAGTTGTTCACTACATCGGCGGCGGTGATGCCGGCACGTTTGTTCATACGCATGTCCAATGGGCCGTCGCCTCTGAACGAGAAACCACGTTCGCTATCGTCGAAGTGGTGCGACGAAACGCCCAAGTCGGCCAAGATGCCATCTACTTGCTCTATGCCGTGATAACGAAGAAAATTCTTCAAGTATCGGAAGTTGCTCCTTACGAACGTAAAGTGTGGATTGTCCACAATGTTGCGTTCGGCATCCTCGTCTTGGTCGAAACTTAACAAGCGTCCGCCATCGCCCAATCGCGAAAGTATCTCGCGCGAATGGCCGCCACCGCCAAAGGTCATGTCGGCATAAATGCCATCGGGGCGTATGTTCATGCCATCTACACTAGGCATTAGCAATACGGGGATGTGGTAAGTTCTTTCTTCGTTTTCCATTTTCTTCTCAATTAATTGGTTCAATCGGCATTCTTGCTATCGCATAAGGCCTCTTCCAATGCTGCACCAAATTCTTCGGGCGACATAAACGGTTGGTCGGCTACCTCTTTCGCCCAAATTTCGATGGTGTTGTCCATGCCAATGAAGCGCACCTCGCTTTTGATATCTGCCATTTGCAGGTATCGTTTGGGAAGTAGGATGCGACCATTGCCATCGGGCACCATTATCTCGGCATCGCTCACGAATTGGCGGAAAATGGCTTGCTCGCGGGCACTCCATTTGTTCAGTCGTTGGCGTAGTTGGTTTTGCGTCTCAAACCAAACACTTTCCGGATAAAGCACCAAGCAGCGTTGGAATACGTCTTTACGAAGCACAAGCCGTTCTTCGGAAGCTTCGAGTAGCTGCTTCCTAAAAGTAGCGGGGATAAAAACCCGTCCTTTGTTGTCGGTTTTGGCTTCAATATTGCCTAAAAAACGTATCATTACACCTTATTTTATACAATTCGCCGTAAAGGTACACATTTCCCCACAATTCCCCACAACTTTTCTTAAAAAAGTTTTCAATAAGTTTTCAACACCCTGTTAATAACTTATTTTCTTTGCATTAGCGTGCCTTTATGGGGTGGGGGAGAGGCATTGCGATTTTGCGTAATAATACCGTTTATGCACCGTGTTTGTTCCGTCCATCCACCGAATGCGTTCGGTGCATCTACGCTACCTGTTCGGTGGAAATCGCTATTTTATTTTTCCTTAACAGAAAATTAATTTACCCTTAAGGGAAAATGAAAAATGCGATATTTTGTTTTTCTCACTATTTGTCGTAACTTTGTAATCGCTAATAAATTAAAAACTACTACTCCAAAATTAATAACCATGAAGAAAACTATCTTATCAATGGTGGCACTTGCTTTCTTAGCAATGCCTATCGTGGCGCAAACGCCAATCTATTTAGATGATAGTCAGCCAATAGAAGCTCGCGTACAAGATGCGCTCAGCAGGATGACTTTGAAAGAAAAAGTGCGCTTAAGCTATGCACAAAGTAAATTCAGCACCCCAGGTGTGGCTCGATTGGGTATCCCCGAGTTGTATTGGAGCGATGGCCCTCACGGTGTTCGTATGGAGATAAATTGGAACGATTGGAATCATGCCAATTGGACAAACGATAGCATTACGGCTTTCCCCGCATTGACCGCATTGGCGGCTACTTGGAATCCGGAAATGTCGGCTGCATATGGTAAGGCTATTGGCGAAGAAGCGCTTTATCGCGAAAAGGATGTGATGTTAGGCCCCGGCGTAAATATCTATCGCACACCGCTTAATGGCCGCAACTTCGAATACATGGGCGAAGACCCCTACCTGGCTAGCGTGATGGTAGTGCCCTATATCCAAGAGATGCAAAAGAATGGTGTAGCTGCTTGTGTAAAGCACTATGCGGTGAACAACCAGGAAACATGGCGCAACCATATCGATGTGAATGTAAGCGATCGCGCTTTGTACGAAATCTACCTGCCTGCATTCAAGGCTGCTATCGTGGAAGGCGGCTCGTGGACAATTATGGGTGCTTACAACAAAATTGCCGGTCAGCATGCTTGCCATAACGACCGTATGTTGAATCAAATCTTGAAGAAGGATTGGGGATTCGACGGCGTGGTAGTGTCCGATTGGGGCGGTACACACGATACCAAGGAGGCTGCATTGAACGGCCTGGACGTAGAAATGGGTTCATATACCGATGGATTGAGCGTAGATAATAGTAATGGTTATGATAGCTACTACTTGGGTAATGCTTACTTGAAGATGATTCAAAACGGCGAAATACCCGAATCAGTAGTGAACGACAAAGCAGCTCGCATCCTTCGACTCATTTTCCGCACTTCTATGAATCGTAACAAACCATTCGGCTCACTCTGTACAACCGAGCACTATGCAGCTGCCGAAGCTATTGGTAATGAAGGTATTGTATTGTTGAAGAATGCCCCTATCGCCAAGAAAGCACCAGCATTACTCCCATTGAAAGCCGACTATCAAAATATCCTCGTCGTAGGAGACAATGCGGTGCGCCGATTGAACGAAGGCGGTGGCTCTTCCGAGTTGAAAGTAAAGGATATGGTATCTCCACTCGATGGCTTGCGTGCTATTTATGGCAACCGCGTGAAGTACGCCCAAGGTTATGCCGCTGGTCAACCAATGTATGCTCGAGTAAACGAAGTGTCGCAAGAGGTGCAAGACAAACTTCGCGCCGAAGCCGTAGAAATGGCTAAGGAAGCCGATGTTGTTATCCTTGTGGGCGGCTTGAATAAGAACCACTTGCAAGATTGCGAAGGTGGCGACCGTCAAGAGTATGGTTTGCCATTCGGTCAAGACCAATTGATAGAAGAATTGCTTGCCGTGAACAAGAACCTCGTATTGGTGCTTTTGAGCGGTAATGCCGTAGAAATGCCTTGGATAGAGAAGGTGCCCGCCATTGTACAAGGTTGGTATTTAGGTTCAATGGGAGGCAAGAGCATCGCCAATGTATTGAGTGGCAAGGTTAATCCAAGTGGAAAACTTCCATTCTCATTCCCCGTGAAGTTGAGCGATTCTCCGGCTCACTCATTTGATGCAATGAGCTATCCTGGCGATGGCATTAAGCAAGAATATAAAGAAGATATTTTGGTGGGCTATCGTTGGTACGACACAAAGAAAATACCAACCACCTTTGCTTTCGGACACGGCTTAAGCTATACCTCTTTCGAATATGGTAAAGCAGTTGCATCGGCCAAGAAGATGACGGCCGATGACAAACTGGAAATAACAGTTAAGGTAAAGAATACTGGCGATGTAGCAGGCAAAGAGGTAGTGCAATTGTACATTGGCGATGATAAGAGCTCAGTGGTACGTCCGTTGAAGGAACTCAAGCACTTCCAAAAGATTGCATTGAATCCTGGCGAAGAAAAGACAATTACCTTCACCATCACGGTCGACGACTTGAAGTATTACGATGATATCCGCAAGGATTGGACGGCCGAAGCAGGTAAGTTCAAAGCATACATTGGCGCTTCATCGGTAGATATTCGCACGGTGGTACCATTTGTTTTAGAATAACGATACATTTAGTATAGGTTTGGTAGATGCACTCCGCATCCTCTGTTTGTAAAGCAAACAAGGTGCGGAGTGCATTGTTTTGAACAATTTGTTCTATATGCTGTTTCGTGGTTTTGATAGACAGGAGTTTAGCGGAAATCTTTCAACTCTTCTTGCAACTTCTGACGGGTAAAGAAGATACGACTCTTTACCGTACCCAAAGGTAAGTTCAGTTTCTCGGCAATCTCGCGGTATTTGAAACCAGAGACGTGCATTGAAAATGGGATACGATATTCTTTAGGCAACGAATTTACAACTCGTCGAATCTCCTTTAAGTCGTAGCTACGTTCAGTACTTTCGTAGGCCATGTCTTGGGGTAGATTTAAGTGGTAGAGATTCTCTGTCTGGTCGACAAATGTTTGCTCACGCACTACACGACGATAGTTGTTGATGAAGATGTTGCGCATAATGGTGTAAACCCACCCCTTGAAATTGGTATCAGGAGTGTATTTATCCTCATTATCCAATGCTTTTAGTGAAGTTTCTTGCAACAAATCATTGGCATCTTCACGATCGGCAGTTAGCTTAAATGCGAAACGAAGGAGTTCGTCTTGAATGCCGATTAAATTCTTTCTGAAAATCATACTACTCATAATTTTACTGTTTTTTGTTTAGCTGAAAATTAAACTCGTTGTTGAGTGGTGCAAGTTTAAGGGGGATTCTCAAATTGCACCACCCAATTTCTGTTCACTTTTGGCGGAAAACTGGTAATTGTTTGTTTTTACCCCCTTTTTGATAGTTTTCGGGTGCACTTTTTGACCATTTTTTTATGAATTCCTAAAAAAAACGCTACTTTTGCACAGTCTTTTTATTTATAAACAAATGGCAGACGACTCAATTTTTCTAATTGACATAGAAAAAGTGCTTCACGAAAAAGCACCAAACAAGGCTAAATATGTACCTGGTTTTGTTGTTTCATACCTAAAACGTATCGTACATCAAGACGAAATCAACGATTGCATGCGAACAGCCGGCGCTAAAGAAGGTGCTGAATTTTGCAAGCATTGTTTGGACTATTTGGACACTAAATTAGAGATTGTTGGCCTTGAAAATCTGCCCAAAGACGAACTCTGTACATTCGTATCAAATCATCCGCTTGGTGGGCAAGATGGTCTTGCCCTTGGCTACATACTTGGAAAGCATTACAACGGAAAGGTGAAATACCTTGTAAACGACTTGTTGATGAACCTACACGGATTGGCACCATTATGTATCCCTATTAATAAAGTAGGTAAGCAAGCCAAAGATTTTCCAAGAATGGTACAAACCGGATTCTCGTCGGACAATCATATCATCATGTTCCCTGCCGGATTATGTTCAAGAAGACAAAAAGAAGGCATTCGCGACTTGGAATGGAAAAAAACATTCATCTCTAAGAGTATAGAGCATCAACGCTTGGTGGTGCCCATCCACTTCGAAGGACGCAATTCCGATTTCTTCTACAATTTGGCTAATTGGTGTAAGCGTTTGGGCATTAAGTTTAATATTGCCATGCTATACTTGGCCGATGAAATGTTTAAAAACAGAGGAAAAACATTCAAAGTAACCATAGGAAAACCAATTCATTGGAGCACATTCGATAAAACAAAAACACACACAGAATGGGCACAATACGTTAAAGATACTGTATATAAATTATAATCAGATATGGAGGAGATTATTGCACCGATTAGCAAAGAACTAATCAAAGCAGAACTAACCGAGGAGAAGCGCTTGCGCATGACCAATAAAAGCAACAATGAAATATACATTGTTACCGCACAAGACTCTCCAAATACCATGAAAGAAATTGGACGCTTGCGCGAAGTTGCTTTCCGAGCCGCAGGTGGTGGAACAGGTTTGTCTATGGATATTGACGAATTCGATACCATGGAAAATCCTTATAAACAACTCATTGTTTGGAATCCGGAAGCAGAAGAGATATTGGGTGGTTATCGTTACATCTTAGGAACAGATGTTCGCTTCGATGAAAAAGGTGCACCGATATTGGCAACATCCCACATGTTCAACTTCTCAGAAAAGTTCTTGAAGGAGTATTTGCCTACTACCATTGAACTTGGTCGTTCGTTCGTTACGTTGGAATACCAATCAACGCGTGCTGGTGCTAAAGGCTTGTTTGCACTCGACAATTTGTGGGACGGACTTGGTGCACTTACCGTAGTTATGCCTAACGTGAAATATTTCTTTGGAAAAGTAACCATGTATCCAAGTTATGTTCGCAAGGGTCGCGACATGATTCTTTACTTCCTACGCAAGCACTTTGCCGATAAAGATGAGCTGATTACTCCGATGAAACCGCTACTTTTGGAAACAGATGAGGCCGAATTAGCAACATTGTTCTGTAAAGAATCGTTCAAGGATGATTACAAAATTCTTAATGGTGAAGTTCGTAAATTAGGTTTTAATATTCCGCCTTTGGTGAATGCTTATATGAGTTTAAGCCCCACTATGCGTATGTTTGGAACGGCCATCAATTATGGTTTTGGCGATGTAGAAGAGACTGGTATCCTCATTGCCGTTGACGAAATTCTTGAAGAAAAGCGCATGCGTCATATCGAAACATTCGTAGCAAGCGAGCCACATATCTTCAAAGATTTCCAAGGAAAATTCCGAAATACATAAATCAAACCCTTTTCAGAATAAGAAAACATTAAACCTTCTTGCTCATTAGGTTAAACCTTTTGGTCAAGAAGGTTTAATGCTTTTATACTTTAGGTTAAACCTTTTTGGATGTTACACCGCTGGCAAACTATTACCATTTATCTTGCGATAAAGGTCGAGGGCAAATACATCGGTCATGCCCGAGATGTAATCTAAAACGGCTTGTACTTTCTCGAATAGGATAGGTGCGTTTATCTTGTATTGGCTAGATACTCGGTTGATGAGTAGTTGCGAATAGGCTTTTTCGGGTGAGCAAACGGCATCAATCATCAATTCGAGCAGGGTGCTGATGATGCGGAAACCGGCCAACTCAATATCTAATACGTCACGCGAACGATAAATCTTTTCGAGCGACACTTCTGCACAATGTTTATAGGCTTTAGCCGGTCGTTCGCTCATTTGCTTGATGAGTGTTCCTTCGAAACAACCATCCAAAATAGCCTCTTCATTATCTACAAATACGCGTACACACTCTTCTATCAGCAATCCAATGACCGATGAACGTAGGTAGGCTATTTGCTCGTTCACATCGTTCACTATCTCCAATGTTTTCAGCATGTGTGCTTGTCGCTCTTCATCGAAATAGGCTAGCAACAAAGCTTTTACCTCGTCGGTGGTTAGGATTTTTAGTTTGTGCGCATCCTCTATATCCATCATTTGATAGCAGATATCATCGGCCGCTTCTACTAAATAGACTAACGGATGGCGAGCATAGCGCAACGGGCTATCGTTAAGCTTCTTCATGCCCAACTCTTCGGCTATTCGGCGGAAACTTTCCTCTTCGGTTACAAAGAAACCAAACTTCGATTTATTACCGGCAAGACTCGATGAAAAGGGATATTTTACGATGCTGGCCAGGGTGGAGTAGGTCATCACAAAGCCACCGGGGCGACGACCTTCGAACTGATGTGTCAACAAACGGAAGGCATTGGCATTTCCCTCGAAGTGGGTTAAATCTTCCCATTGCTCTAGCGTGAGTTGCTCTTTTAATACGGCTCCTTTCCCTTCGGAGAAATAGGTAGAAATGGCGCGTTCGCCCGAATGACCGAAAGGCGGATTGCCTAAATCGTGGGCTAAGCAAGCCGAAGAGACGATTGAGCCAATCTCTGCAATGTAACTATCCTTTAATTCAGGGTGGCGGAGTAGTAATTCTTTAGCTACATCATTACCCAGTGAACGTCCCACGCACGATACTTCAAGGCTATGTGTCAACCGATTGTGTACAAAGATGCTACCAGGTAAAGGGAATACCTGTGTTTTGTTTTGCAACCGACGGAAAGGTGCAGAAAATACAAGGCGGTCGTAGTCGCGTTGAAACTCCGAACGATTCTCCCGACGTTCGTGGTGAAAGGCTTCCAAACCAAATCGTTTTGCCGAAATAAGGGTATTCCAATTCATAATCTGAGATTAAACCAATGATTTTTCTGCAAAAGTATCATTAATTTGGTATAAAAAGCGTATTTTCGCCCATTAAATCATTATTAGTAACATTATGAAAGTACAAATTATCAATAAATCGAAGCATCAGCTCCCTGCTTACGCTACTATTCAGTCGGCTGGAATGGATCTCCGAGCCAATCTTGACCAACCCATTACACTTGCTCCGATGCAACGTTGTTTAGTACCAACAGGTCTTTATATGGCATTGCCCATTGGCTTTGAAGCACAAGTGCGTCCACGTAGCGGATTGGCCATTAAGAAGGGAATAACTGTGCTCAACTCGCCTGGTACGATTGATGCCGATTATCGCGGTGAGGTATGTGTCATCTTGGTAAACTTATCTACCGAACCTTTTGTTATTGAAGATGGTGAACGCATTGCACAAATGGTTATTGCTCGTCACGAACAAGTGGCATGGGAAGAAGTTGAAGTGCTCGATGATACCGAGCGAGGAGCCGGTGGATTTGGTCATACGGGTGTGTAATGAGATTCTTGTATCGTAATTAGCGCGTCGATGAATAGGATTAAACGATATTGCTATGGGGTGGTGTGCTTGTTTCTGAGCATCTGTTTCTTTTCGTGTACGAGTTTAAAGAGTGTAGACGCGAATAAAACAGTTGTAGGGAAAAGCATCAGCATCTCGCCTTTGACCGAAGAGCAACAACGTCGTTACGACTATTATTACCTTGAAGCCATTCGCTTAAAGCAACTTGAAAAGTATGACGATTCGTTCCAATTGTTACAACATTGTTTGACTATCAATCCAAATGGTGCTGCTGCTCTCTATGAAGTAGCTCAATACTATCTCTATTTGAAGCAACAAACATTAGCTGTAGAAGCTTTGGAACGAGCATGTGCTTGTGCACCAGATAATTTCTGGTATGCACGCGCTCTATCCACCACGCATTTGCAGATGAACAATCGCGATAAGGCTATTGAAGTGTTGAAAGCCATGACGGTGCGATTCCCTAAAAGAATTGACCCACTATATACATTGCTCGACCTCTATTCTCGCTCGGCACAATACGATGAAGTTATTGCAATCCTTGAACGTTTGGAGAAACGAATGGGTAAGAGCGAGCAACTGACCATGGAGAAGTTCAATACCTATATGCAAAAGGGCGATGAAAAGAGGGCATTGAACGAGATGAAGGCATTGGTCGAGGAGTATCCCATGGAGTTGCGCTATCAAGTTATGTTGGGCGATTTCTATTTGAAAAAGGGAGAACATGATAAGGCTTATGAGATTTATCAACAGGTGCTGAACGAGGAATCGGACAATGCCATTGCGCTCTATTCAATGGCTAATTATTACCAACTAACCGGTCAAGACGAGCGCTATAATCAACAACTTGATACATTATTGCTGAACAAAAAGGTAGAATCGAACATCAAATTGGGCATCATGCAACAATTGGTGGTGAAAAACGAAACTACCGATAGGGATAGTACGCGAATCGTTACGTTGTTCGATCGCATCATGCAACAAGAACCCGACGATCCTCAAATCCCCTTGTTCTATGCTCAATATCTGTTCAATAAAAAGATGACAGATAAGATGATACCGGTGCTAAAGCAAGTACTCGATTTGGAGCCTACCAATTCGGTTGCTCGCATGACGTTGCTCAATCAATACATCTCTACGCAAAACTACGAAGAGCTAATTCGTTTGTGCGAAGGGGGTGTAGAGGCCGAACCCGAGAATCTGACTTACTATTACTTGCTGGCAATAGGCTATGCACAATTTGAACGACACGACGATATGTTGGCAATAGCTCTTCGTGCCGTCCCTCATATCAATGAGCGTAGCGATAAAAGAGTGGCCGCTGATATCTATTCGGTATTAGGCGATAGCTACCACCAAAAGCAAATGAACGAAGAGGCATATCAGGCTTATGAACAATCGTTGAAATACAATCCGGACAATATCCCGGTACTGAACAACTATGCTTATTACCTCTCTTTGGAACAAACGGATTTGGATAAGGCCGAAGAAATGAGTTATCGCACCATAAAGGCCGAGCCAAATAATGCTACCTATTTAGATACCTATGCATGGATTCTTTTCATTAAGGGAAATTATGCCGAGGCACGTATCTACATAGACGAGGCTATGAAGGCGGAAGAGGGTAATCAAAGCGATGTTGTGGTGGAACATTGTGGCGATATCTACTATATGAATGGCGAACACGGAAAAGCCCTTGAATATTGGCAAAAAGCATTGGAGTTGGGCAACGAAAGCGAAGTGTTGAAGAAGAAAATCAAAACAAAACAATATGTGCAAGAATAAACTTTTACTCATACTCGGTTTGGTTGTTTGCTGCTTGTTAGTGGGCTGTAAAACCACCAAACTCCCCATAGAAGCAGAGAAACCGGCAGAGTGCTTGTCGGCAAGAGTGGAATTGGTTGTGCCTACGAGAGAAGCTTTGTTTACCGTGAATGGAACATTGAAAATGATAAGTGGCGAACGT
>JAGBWA010000003.1 GCA_017630035.1 Bacteroides sp. | reverse complement strand
ACTCGCGACCCCAACCTTGGCAAGGTTGTGCTCTACCAACTGAGCTATTTCCGCATTGTTGCTCTACTTCAATATCATTGCTTTAACACGTATCCCTTGCCAAGGTTGGTTCCCTTTTCATTTCTTGGGGCAAGGTTGTGCTCTACCAACTGAGCTATTTCCGCAGAGGTTTTTGTAGAACGGGTGCAAAGATAAGCAGTTTCTGCTTTTCTGCAAAACATTTCTACAAAAAAGATGATGTTATCTGCCTAATAGGGCTTTTTCGGCAGCTATCATGTTGCTGAAGTTGAAACCCTTGACCACTTGTTGCATCAAGGCAGTAATCTGTTCGTTGCATAGGTTTCCAATGCTTCCTTCGTGGGTGTGGCTCACTTGCTTGTTGTGTGTGAACTTACCGGCTTCTATATCCAATCCTACCTTTTTGTATGCATCGCGGAAAGGCATTCCTTCGCGTGCCAAGCGGTTCACCTCTTCTACACTGAAGATATAGAGGTATTTATCGTCGTTAAGGATTTCTTCGTTTACCTTAATCTTATTGATGATATAGGTAGTCATTTGCAAGCAATCTTTCAACTCTTGGAAGGCTGGCAAGAATACCTCTTTGATGATTTGCAAGTCGCGGAAGTAGCCCGACGGCAAGTTATTGGCAATCATCATGATTTGTTGAGGAAGTGATTGCAACTTATTGCATTTGGCGCGTGTCAATTCGAATACATCGGGATTCTTCTTGTGTGGCATAATGCTTGAGCCGGTGGTACATTCATCGGGCAGCTTAACAAATCCGAAGTTTTGGCTATTGAACATACAAGCATCGAAGGCCAATTTAGAGATGGTACCTGCTATGCTGGCTAGTGCAAAGGCTACGTTACGTTCCATCTTGCCACGTCCCATTTGTGCATACACCACGTTGTAATTCATGGAGTCGAAACCTAACAACTCGGTGGTCATGGTGCGGTTCAGCGGGAAGGAAGAACCATATCCTGCAGCTGAACCTAATGGGTTGCGGTTGCATAGCTTAAAGGCGGCTTGCAAGAATAGCATGTCGTCCACCAAACTTTCGGCATAAGCACCAAACCATAGTCCGAACGAAGAGGGCATAGCTATTTGCAAGTGGGTATAGCCAGGCATCAGCACGTTTTTGTAGTGCTCGCTTTGTTGTATCAATGCGTTGAATAGTTGCTCTACATCTTCGGCAATCTCCTTCAATTGGCTACGGGTAAATAGCTTTAGGTCGAGCAATACTTGGTCGTTGCGCGAGCGACCGCTATGTATCTTCTTGCCTACATCGCCCAACTTGCGTGTAAGCATCAATTCTACTTGTGAATGAACATCTTCTACTCCCTCTTCAATAACAAATTCGCCACGTTCGGCCATGGAATAGATATTTTTCAACTCTTCCAACAAGGTTGCTAATTCGTTGGATGTGAGCAAACCGATGCTTTCGAGCATGGTGATGTGTGCCATTGAGCCAAGTACATCGTGCTTGGCTAAATAGAGGTCCATTTCACGGTCGAGTCCTACGGTGAAGCGTTCGATTTCTTGGTTCACTTGAACGGATTTCTCCCAAAGTTTTTGCGCCATAGTTTTTATTGATGAGGGGGAAGTGAAATTAATATTGTATCATAGCAAGCATGTCGGCCATCTTTTCAACACCTTCTTGTAATGGTTTTTGCACCATAGCTTTCATGAACGGATTGATTTCGATGCCGATGGTCAGTTTCATCTTACATTCGGTTTCGGTTACGGGTAGTAACTGAATCCAAAGGTTGAATGGAAGTGGTGAGGTGGTTGTTCCGAATTTGATGCATTTGCAAGGCTCTTTCTCCACAATTTGCAAGGTGATAGGCCCTACAGGTGGTACTTCTACCGTAAGTGTATCGGAAGTGAAACTGAGTTGTTTGATTTTATCCTCGGGCAAGCGGTCTTTTATCTTTTCCAAGTTGTTCAAGTCGGAAAGTTTTTCGTAAACGGCTTCTTGCGGATAGGCTAATAGCTTAATGCTACTTTCGAATTTAGTCATATTACGATGTATTGGATAAAAAACAAAAGAACCATTCGGATAGCAATATTCGAATCGTTCTTTTGTTTCTGTTTATTGGGGTATATTATTTACCTGCATCCCAGTGTGCAGGGTCTTTTCTCCATTCGTTCAAGGTAGCTACATCACCTTCTTCGATGTATCCGGTGCGCAAAGCAACTTCGAGCACTGCTTCGTAGTTGGTCAATGTAACCAAAGGAACTTTTGCATCCTTGAATGCTTTTTCGGCAACAGGGAATCCGTATGTATATGAGGCAACCATACCGATTACATCGCATCCATCGCGACGAATGGCTTCTACTGCCTTCAAACTGCTACCGCCGGTAGAGATGAGGTCTTCGATTACTACAACCTTCATGCCGGGACGAAGTTCGCCTTCGATCAAGTTTTCCAATCCATGATCTTTTGGAGTAGAACGTACATACACGAAAGGCAAGTTAAGCGCATCGGCAACCAAGGCTCCTTGTGGGATGGCACCGGTAGCAACACCAGCAATTGCATCTACTTTGCCAAAGCGTTCCAAGATGATGCGTGTAATCTCAATTTTAACGAAGTTGCGCAACTCGGGATACGACAAAGTCTTACGGTTGTCGCAATAAAATGGTGACTTCCATCCTGATGCCCAGGTAAATGGATTGGCCGGTTGAAGTTTGATAGCTTTGATTTTAAGTAATTTTTCAGCAAACAATCTTTCTAAAGCTTTCATAATCGAAGTGTTGTTTAAGTTATTTGGGTGCAAAATTAAGGAAACGTAATGAAAATAAAAATTCTATGCTTGTTTTTTTTACATTTCCCATTCATTTTCTTCAAGTTCGTTGGATATATCCAAATGTTGGCGGATGTCATTGTAGTCGTATCCACGGCTCAAGGCAAATCGGATAAGCTTTTCGTTGAGCGATTTATCATCGTTGGCATGAATACTTTTTCGTTTGCTTTGCAACAACTTGTGCAAAATGCTTTGATACTCGTCGTTGTCTATCACATCCCATTGGGTATTGAAAATGTGTTGGGGAATCCGCTTTACGTATAGCGCTTTGGCAATTTTCTGCTTTCCCCATTTCTCTAATCTGTATTTATCGCGGATAAATGCTCGGCAATAGCGCTCTTCGTCGATGTATCCGCCATCTATCAATCGCTCTATTACTTTGTTGATGATAGCGTAGGATACACTCCATCGTTGTAACTTCTCGGATACTTCCGAACGGCATCTCTCTGCCGTAGAGCACCAAGCAGTCATCTTTTCAAATGCCTCTTCTTCTGTAAAATCTTTCATCTTTCTGCGTAAACAAACCGGTCGTTGCCCGATAAATCTTTCTGTATATGTATGTTTTTATATCCTTGATTGCAAAGTAGTTGCTTTGTTGCATCGCCATAAGCGCGATTGATTTCGAAAAATAATTTCCCGTTGGGTGTAAGCATGCGAAGTGCTAATTCGCCAATGCGTCGGTAAAAGAGTAGGGGGTCGTTGTCGGGCACAAACAAAGCAATGCTGGGCTCCCATGCTAACACATTTGGCTCCATCTCAGCCTTTTCGCTTTCGGCAATGTAGGGCGGATTGCTGATGATGAGGTCGAAAGCCTCTTCTCCGGTGGCTTGGTATGTAAGAATGTCGTGCTGCTCGAAATGGACAGCTGCCTTTAATTGTGCATTGTTTTGTTTGGCTACTTCAAGGGCCACTTCCGAGATGTCCCAAGCATGCACTTCGGCTTCGGGTAGTTTTTTGGCTAAAGAAATGGCAATGCATCCACTACCGGTGCCAATATCCAGGATTTTAGCATTCGGTTTGCACGCCTGTGCAGCAAGCTCTACCAACTCTTCTGTTTCCGGTCTTGGAATCAAGACGCCTTGCCTCACAAAAAATACCCTTCCTGAAAAATATTTTTTCCCTTCTATGTATTGTATCGGTTCGTATTTTTCCAGTCGTTGAAGAATGCTTTTCACTTTTTCTTCTTCGTTTCCCGATAAATCTATATCTTTGCACAGATAATAATCTACATTGCTCTGTCCTAAGATATCGCAGAAAATGATGCGTGCCAAGCCATTAGCCTCTTGAGGCTCATAGCTTTTGCTCAATTGTTCGCGAAGGAAGGAAGGAGTGATGTGCATAACCGGATTTTAAATTCGGATGCAAAAGTAACAAATATATTTTGTTTGCCAAAAGCTTATGAAAGAGGATGAACTATATATGCATCGTTGCATTCAGCTTGCTCGCAATGGGTTGTGTGGAGCACCCCCCAATCCGATGGTAGGAGCCGTGATTGTGTGCGATGGTAAGATAATAGGTGAGGGTTATCATGCAAAATGTGGTGAAGCACATGCCGAAGTGAATGCGATTCGGTCGGTAAAAAATCCGGAGTTGCTCAAGCGCTCTACTATCTATGTCAGCTTAGAACCATGTGCGCACCATGGAAAGACTCCGCCTTGTGCCGATTTGATTGTTGAAAAACAACTAAAAAGAGTGGTCGTTGGTTGCCAAGACCCCTTTGCAAAGGTAAATGGCAAAGGCATTGAAAAACTGCGCAATGCAGGTATAGAAGTGAAGGTGGGTGTACTGGAAGAGGCCTGCTTGGAGTTGATAAGTAGGTTTGTAACTTTCCATGCACAAAAGCGTCCATACATTACCCTGAAATGGGCACAATCTTCCGATGGATTTATCGACTATAAACGTAGCGATGGCGAGGCCGTGAAGTTGTCAAACGATTTGACAAGAATGCTTGTGCATAAACGTCGGTCAGAGCATACGGCTATCCTCGTAGGAAGACGTACTGCTTTGTTGGATAATCCTTCTTTAACCATTCGTGATTGGCATGGGAAAGCGCCTCTTCGCTTGGTGATCGACAAAGATTTGTCTTTGCCAGATACCTTGCATCTTTTCGATGGAAGTGTGCCAACAATCGTTTTTACCTGCAAAGAAAAAGAGCCGTACAACAACGTTGAGTACATCCGGTTGGATTTTTCAACGTCGATACTTCCGCAAATGATGGAAGTGCTTTTTGCAAGGAATATTCAGTCGCTACTGGTAGAGGGCGGAAGCCAACTGTTGCAATCTTTCTTGGACGAAAATTGCTGGGATGAAATCTTTGTGGAAGAGGCTCCGTTTACCTTGCAAGATGGCGTGAAAGCACCAGTACCACCAGCAGATTGTTGCATTGAAACAACTCCTTATTTCGGAAGAATTATCACTCGTTATAAGCGAAAGTAAGTTAAAAACACCTTATTTTATGGCCGCCAAAACTAAAAAAGTACTTTTTTATCTATAAATTTATATAAAACTTCCCTTTTAAGGAGATTATAGTGAAAAATGTTCCTATTTTTGCAGCTTGTAAATAACACAAATAGAAAATAGCTTTGTAATGAGAATAAAATTTTTGTCTGTAATCACTTGCTTCTTGACATTGTGCATTGCCTTCAGTGCATGTCTGGATTCTGATAATGATTATAAATATACAACCGATGTGTCCGTGTATGCTTTTGGCATAGATACCATTTATGGCAAGCACTATAAATTTTCGATAGACCAAATAGAGCATCGGATATTCAATCGCGATTCATTGCCTATGTATGCCGATACATTGCTCGATAGCATTGTAGTGGATACTTTCTCTATTGCGGCAGGTGCCATCACAAGTGGCGATATGGATACGATTTTCGTTGTAGGAGAGGCCGTCGATTTAACGGCTGCGGTCAACAATCCTGTAGGGTTGGGCTTCAAGGTGCATGCCTTGGATGGTATGACAAGCCGTGTGTATAGGCTTACAATCAATGTGCACAAGCAAGACCCCGATTCGTTAATTTGGAAAAACATGGCTTCGGCCAAGAACTTCCCAACTGCTCCATTGAACGAGGCTGTTAAACTCTTGAACTTGGGCGACTACTTGTACCTCTACTCGTCGAACAACGAAGTAACGGCTTATAAAGCAAACGTAAGCGAACCAACCAATGTTGTTTGGGAAGCGCTTACATTGGATGGTATGCCTCAGGATGTTATCTTGAATACCATGTTGGTGGCTTTCGATGCCTTGTTTGTTGTGGCTCAAGATGGTAACGTTTATCAATCGACCGATGGCGCAAGCTGGCAAATGGTGGAAGGCTTAAGTGGCGATGTGCAAGCATTGTTAACGGCTTTCCCAACAACATTGGCCGGTATCAAGCAAGTAGATGGCGAGAACTATTTCTGCACTACAGATGCCTCTTTGCAATGGGCTTTGGGCGAAAAGGTTGAAGAGGGATTCCCAACAAAGAACATACAATCTACCGTTCATCAAACAACCAATGGCGTTTACAAATCGGTATTGGTGGGAGCTTCGGAAAAGAACTCGGATAGCGTAATTCCTTGGTTCTCGATGGATGGTAACAACTGGGCAAGCATGGAGCCAAGTGCAGATAACTATTGCCCATTGACCGATAAGACATCAATCATCTATTATGGCGATACATACTATTTGTTTGATGCAGGGTTGTATGCATTCTATTCATCGCCCAATGGCCTGGTATGGAAGATGGAAACAGGAAAAATCCGATTCCCCTATTCATTGCGCGATGCTTTAGGCTATTCTGCTGCTATCGATAAGAACAACTTTATTTGGATTGTTGGCGGCGGAAATGGAATAATCAGTAATCAATTATGGCGTGGACGAATCAATCGCTTAGGATTTGAACGTCAATGATAAATATTTAGAATACAATTGTGCCGATGTTGTCGTATAAAGAACAAATAGATAAAACAAGAATACCTGCCCATGTAGCAATTATTATGGATGGTAATGGACGTTGGGCAAAACTTCGTGGACACGAACGAAGCTATGGTCACCAAGCCGGTGCTGAAACTGTGCATATTATAGCCGAAGAAGCTGCCCGCCTTGGCGTTCAGTTCTTAACTCTTTATACGTTCTCTACCGAGAATTGGAATCGTCCCAGCAACGAAGTAGCTGCATTGATGTCTCTGCTTTTCGAATCGATAGAAGAAGAGACCTTTATGAAGAATAATATTCGTTTCCAAATTGTGGGCGATATAGAGAAACTTCCACTCAATGTACAAGAACGTTTGCAACAATGTATAGAACATACATCGCAAAACTCGGGAATGACTTTGGTGCTTGCATTGAGTTATTCGTCGCATTGGGAATTGACGCAAGCAACACGAAAGATTGCCGCTTTGGTGGCGCAAGGGAAACTTGCTATCGAAGATATAGAGGCTGATACTATCTCGGCCCATTTGGCTACAAACTTTATGCCAAATCCCGATTTGCTGATTCGTACAGGTGGCGAACTAAGATTGAGCAACTATCTGTTGTGGCAATGTGCTTATTCGGAATTGTATTTCTGTGATACTTTCTGGCCCGATTTTAGGGAAGAAGAATTTTGTAAAGCCATCTGCGATTTCCAACAACGCGAAAGAAGATTTGGCAAAACAAGTGAACAAGTTAGTAATAGTATAAAGTAAATATAAACAATACATAAATGCATTATCGTATTTTATCCATATTAATGATGACTGTATGCCTATTCGTAGGCACACAGATAGCTTCGGCACAAGACACAAACTACGAGCAACCTGTGGTGCTTTATTCAGGAACACCCAAAACATATGAATTGGCTGGTATCAATGTCGAAGGTGCAGGCACCTACGAAGATTATGTTATCATTGGACTTTCTGGTTTGGTGAAAGGTCAAGAGGTAACAATCCCTGGCGATGACATCACTGAAGCATGTAAGCGATATTGGAGACATGGCTTGTTCTCGGATGTAAGTATCACGCAAGATAGTATCTCGGGAAATAAAACATGGATCACCATTCTTGTGGCTTTGCGTCCTCGTGTGTCGGATATTGTCTATAAAGGTGTAAAAAAGTCGGAAAAAGATGATTTGAACGACCGTATAGGCATGTTGAAGGGTGGACAGATTACACCCAATGCTGTGGATCGTGCTGAAACATTAATCAAACGCTATTACGACGACAAGGGCTTTAAAAATGCAGAAGTATTTATCGACCAAAAGGATGACCCGAACAACGAAGGACAAGTTATCGTAGAAATTGTAGTGGATAAAAAAGAAAAGGTAAAGGTTAATGCCATTACGATTGTAGGTAACGAAGTGCTTACGGATAAGAAGTTGAAGCGAACCATGAAAAAGACCAACGAAAAGAATAAGTTGGTAAACTTCTTCCGTACAAAGAAATTCGTTGAAGAGAACTTTGAAGCCGATAAACAACTGATTATCGACAAATATAACGAAATGGGTTATCGTGATGCTGCTATTCTTGTAGATAGCGTTTCTCCGCATGACGATAAAACCGTTAATGTGTATCTTGAAATTGATGAAGGTCAACGATACTATTTGCGCAACGTCAACTGGGTGGGTAATACACTTTACTCTGCCGAACAAATGGACTACTTGCTCCGAATGAAGAAGGGCGATGTGTACAACCAAAAACTGTTGTCGGAACGTGTTGCAGAAGATGAAGACGCAATCAGTAATCTCTATTACAACAATGGCTATATCTTCAGTAGCGTGGAACCGGTCGAAGTAAACATTGTAGGCGATTCTATCGACCTTGAAATGCGTGTAATCGAAGGCCCACAAGCTACTATTAATAAGGTAAGCATTAATGGTAACGACCGATTGTATGAAAATGTAGTACGTCGTGAATTGCGTACTCGTCCGGGAGAGTTGTTCAGCCGTGAAGCGTTGATGCGTTCAATGCGCGAAATTCAACAGATGGGACACTTCGACCCCGAACAAATTGTACCCGATGTGCAACCTCATCCCGAAAATGCATCGGTAGATATCGCTTATAACTTGGTGTCGAAAGCCAACGACCAGGTAGAGTTCTCGGCTGGTTGGGGACAAACGGGTGTTATTGGTAAGTTGAGTTTGAAGTTTACGAACTTCTCGTTAGAGAATTTGTTGCATCCTGGTGAAAACTATCGCGGAATCTTGCCTCAAGGCGATGGACAAACCTTGACTGTCAGTGCGCAAACCAATGCGAAGTACTACCAATCGTATAGCTTGTCGTTCTACGATCCTTGGTTTGGTGGTAAACGCCCCAACGCATTCTCGGTATCGGCATACTATTCTCGCCAAACAGATATCAGTAGCCAATACTACAATTCGGCTTATATGAACAGCTATTACAATAGTTATTATAGCGGTATGTATGGCTATGGTATGTACAACTATGGCAACTATAATAGTTATGAGAATTATTACGACCCGGATAAGAGTATTCAGATGTATGGTCTTTCGATTCTGTTTGGTAAGCGTTTGAAATGGCCTGATGACTATTTCCAATTTACTGCTGAACTCTCATTCCAACGATATATATTGAGCGATTGGCAATACTTCCCTGTAACGAATGGTAAATCGAACAACTTAAGTTTGAACTTGACATTGGCTCGTTCATCTTACGATAATCCAATCTATCCTCGTAGAGGTTCTGATTTCTCATTCTCTTTGCAAATTACTCCTCCATTCTCGTTGTTCGATGGTGTAGATTATAGTAAGTATAACCAAAACAACCAGGAGGATATGAACAAAATGCATAAATGGATTGAGTACCATAAGTGGAAGTTTAAAGCAAAGACATTTACTGCATTGAACACAGCCGATAAGTGCCCAGTATTGATGAGCCGTGTTGAATTCGGTTTGTTGGGTCACTTTAATAAGTACAAAAAGTCGCCATTCGAAACTTTCGATGTGGGTGGTGATGGTATGACAGGCTATTCTACTTATGCAACCGAAATGGTAGCTTTGCGTGGATATGAAAACAGCTCGTTGACTCCTTATGGTCAAGAGGGTTATGCTTACGCTCGTTTAGGATTGGAATTGCGCTATCCATTGATGCTCGAAACCAGTTCAAGTATCTATGCGTTAGGTTTCGTTGAAGCCGGTAATGCTTGGCATGATGTGAATAAGTTCAATCCGTTCGACTTGAAGCGTTCGGCCGGTGTGGGTGTGCGTATCTTCTTGCCGATGATTGGTATGATGGGTATCGACTGGGCTTATGGTTTCGATAAGATTAACGGTTCAAGCCGCTATGGTGGTAGTCAGTTCCACTTTATCTTAGGTCAAGAGTTCTAATATTAATATTTTGGCGTTATGAGAAAGAGTTTTTTATTGCTAATGTTCGCGTTTGTAGCGCTTTCTGCAAATGCACAGAAATTTGCTTTGATTGATATGGAATATATTATGGAGAAGATTCCTGCCTATCAAAAAGCTACTGAACAGTTGGATCAATCTTCTCGCGTATGGCAAGCTGAATTGGAACGTATTGCTGATGAGGCTAAATCGCTTTATGAAAAATATCAAAAGGAAGCAAAGAACCTCACCGAAGCACAACGCACCCAACGCGAAGAGGCTATTATTAATAAGGAGAAAGAAGTGGCCGAGTTGCGTAGAAACTATTTTGGTCCGGAAGGTGAGATGGCAAAGAAACAGGCTGCTTTGCTTCAACCTATCGAAGATGAAATCTATGAAGCAGTAAAGGCTATTGCATTGCAACAGGGATATGCTGCTGTGCTTGATCGCGCATCGGCAACAAGCTTGATATTTGCCTCTCCCGACATTGATATTAGCAATGAAGTGCTGATAAAGTTAGGATATTCAAATTAATTTCATACATTTGCAACGAGAATAGTTATAATTACTTGAAAATAATAATTTAAAAATCATAAAACTAAGAATTATGTTGAAGAAAATCGTTTTACTCGTAGCATTGTTCGTTTTGCCTTTGTGTGCAATGGGACAATCTAAGTTTGGACACATGAACTCTCAAGAAGTGATGGTAGTAATGCCAGAATTTATTAAAGCTCAAGCTGATTTGGAAACTTTGAGCCAACAATATCAAAAGGAGTTTGAAAGCAGCAGAGAAGAGTTCACTAAGAAGTATCAAGAATTTGTTGCTCAAGCCGATTCTTTGCCAAAGAATATCGCTGAACGTCGTCAAAGAGACTTGGCCGATATGGATCAACGTTTGCAACAATTCCAACAAGAAGCTTATCAAGCTTTGCAACAAGCTCAACAAGAAGCTATGGTGCCTATCCAACAAAAGTTGACTGAAGCTATTGATGCTGTAGGTAAGGCCGAAGGTGTAGTATATATCTTTGATGTAGCTTCTACTCCATTGGCATTCATTGGTGCTGAAAGCATTGATTTAACAGCTAAGGTGAAGGCTCAATTAGGTATTAAGTAAGCATTTATTTATCCCTTATAGGCGGCACGGATATGCTGTTTGCTTCCGATGCCGCTTTTTTTATATCATTCAGTTATGAGATTGCCTCTATCAACATCTCCAGGCCCTATAGGTGTGTTTGACTCCGGATATGGAGGCTTGACCATATTGAGTAAAGTGCGTGAATTATTGCCGCAATACGATTATCTCTATTTAGGCGATAATGCTCGCTCGCCCTATGGCTCACGCTCGTTCGAGGTTGTTTATGAATTTACACTTCAGGCCGTAGAAAAGCTTTTCGAAATGGGATGCCATTTGGTGATATTGGCTTGTAATACAGCCTCTGCCAAGGCTTTGCGCACGATTCAAATGAATAACTTGCCTCGCTTGGACGAGAATCGTCGTGTGTTAGGGGTTATTCGTCCAACGGTAGAAACAATAGGCACACTGACACACTCGCGCCATGTAGGCGTTTTAGCTACTGCCGGTACCATTAAATCGGAATCCTATCCGTTGGAGATAAAGAAACTATATCCGGATGTTGAGGTTTCTGGTAAGGCATGCCCCATGTGGGTACCTTTGGTTGAGAATGGCGAGGCCGATGCTGCCGGTGCCGATTATTTTGTAGAGAAGTATATCACCGAGTTAATACGGCAGGACGATAGCATAGATACGATGATTCTGGGATGTACACACTATCCACTTCTATTGCCAAAGATAAGAACATACATGCCCGATAATATCCAAATTGTTTCGCAAGGGGAATTGGTGGCAAATAGTTTGAAAGATTATCTGCATCGTCATCCCGAGATGGATGTTAAATGTACCAAACAGGGTAGTTGCCGATATCTTACTACCGAGGCAGCGGATAAGTTTGCCGAATCAGCCTCTTATTTCTTGAACGAACAGATAAATGTAGAACGAATTTCGTTGGAATAATATAACCATAAAGCAGACATAATACAATGATGCAACAACTAACAAGAATTGCTGTCAAAGTAGGCAGTAACGTTTTGACTCGTCGCGATGGAACTCTCGATGTGACGCGCATGTCGGCATTGGTCGATCAGATTGCCGAATTGCATAAACAAGGGGTAGAGGTCATCCTCGTTTCATCGGGTGCTGTGGCTTCTGGTCGCAGTGAGGTTTCGGCTATTCGTAAGTTGGATAGCGTTGACCAGCGACAACTGTATTCGGCTGTAGGTCAAGCCAAACTAATCAATCGTTATTACGAACTATTCCGTGAGCATGGTATCCCAGTGGGACAAGTGCTTACCATGAAGGAGAGTTTCTCTACTCGCCGTCATTATTTGAATCAACGCAATTGCATGATGGTGATGTTGGAGAATGGCGTAATTCCCATTGTCAATGAAAACGATACCATCTCTGTTAGCGAATTGATGTTTACCGATAATGATGAATTGTCTGGCCTCATTGCTACGATGATGGATGCGCAAGCGCTTATTATCTTGAGTAATATTGATGGCATTTACGATGGCTCGCCCGATAATCCACAATCGCAAGTCATTCGCGAAATAGAGCCTGGTAAAGACCTCAGCAGTTATATCCAAGTGGGTAAGTCAAGTTTCGGTCGTGGAGGTATGCTGACGAAAACAACCATTGCTCGCAAGGTGGCCGACGAAGGCATATCGGTAATCATTGCCAATGGAAAGCGCGATAATATTTTGGTCGATTTGGTACAACATCCTGCCGAGACACTCTGCACTCGCTTTATACCTTCTTCGCAAACCGTTTCGAGTGTTAAGAAATGGATTGCTCATAGCGAAGGTTTTGCTAAAGGAGAATTGCACTTGAACGAGCAAGCCGTATCAGTGCTTTGCGGTGAAAAGGCTACCAGCCTATTGCCTGTTGGCATTGTTGCAGTAGAAGGCGAGTTCGAAAAGGATGATATTGTGCGAATCATTGCTCCCGATGGTACGCAAATAGGGGTTGGTAAAACCAATTGTGACTCTGTGCAAGCTCGCGAATCGATGGGTAAGCACGGACATAAACCTGTTGTGCATTACGATTATCTGTATATGGAATAATAATGGCCATTATGAAAGAGATATTTAAAGCTGTTCAAGATGCTAGCCGAGAGTTGTTGGCACTTACCGAAGAACAAATCAACGAGATATTGTTGGCTGTAGCCGATGCTACGATAGCCAATGCTGCATATATATTAAGTGAAAACCAAAAGGATTTGGCTCGTATGGATGTAGCCAATCCTAAATACGATAGGTTGAAGTTGACGCATGAGCGTCTTGAGGCAATTGCAGCCGATACGCGAAATGTAGCCTCTTTGCCTTCTCCATTAGGTCGTTTACTGTCGCAAAGCACTTTGCCAAATGGTCTTCGCTTGCGAAAAGTAAGTGTGCCATTTGGAGTTATCGGTATTATTTATGAAGCACGTCCCAATGTCAGTTTCGATGTCTTTTCCCTCTGTTTAAAGAGTGGAAATGCGTGTATCCTTAAAGGAGGTAGTGATGCCGATTGTTCCAATCGCGCCATTGTTGGGGTGATACATGATGTGCTGAAACAGTTTGGCGTTAATACCAAAATTGTAGAGTTATTGCCACCCGATCGCGAGGCTACTGCCCAATTGCTTACAGCCAATGGCTTTGTCGATTTGATTATTCCTCGTGGAAGTAGTAACCTAATTAACTTCGTTCGTCAAAATGCAACCGTACCAGTTATTGAAACAGGTGCCGGCATCTGTCATACCTATTTCGATGTACATGGCGATTTGCAAAAAGGAGCAGCCATTATTAATAATGCCAAGACACGTCGTGTCAGTGTTTGCAATGCACTCGATTGTTTGCTTATCAATGAAAATCGCCTTTCTGCTTTGCCCGTATTGTGCCAAAAACTAGCCGAAAGCAATGTCGTAATCTATGCCGGCAAGCCTGCATTTGTGGCTTTGAAGGGGAATTACCCTGATGCCCTTTTGCAAGAAGCCATGCCCGAAGATTTTGGTCGCGAGTTTTTAGATTATAAGATGTCTATTAAATGTGTAAGCGATGTAGCAGAAGCTGTAAAGCATATCAATGCTTTTGGTTCAAAACATAGTGAATGTATTGTTACCGATGATGCTACTACGGCCGATTATTTCTGCCGAATGGTCGATGCAGCTTGTGTATATCACAACGCTCCAACTTCGTTTACCGATGGTGCTCAGTTTGGTTTGGGAGCAGAGATAGGTATCAGTACGCAAAAACTTCATGCTCGTGGGCCAATGGCATTGGCCGAAATCACTACTTACAAGTGGTTGATAGAGGGCGAAGGACAAATAAGAAACTAATTATTCAATTTTCAAATTATATGAAGACATATACTAACGTATTCGATTTGGGTGATTTGAAGCAAGCCCTTGCCGAAGCTTTTGAGATTAAGCAAGATCGTTATAAATACGAAGCATTGGGTCGTCATAAGACCTGTTTGCTCATCTTTTTTAATAATAGTCTCCGTACACGTCTTAGTACGCAGAAGGCAGCTCGTAACTTGGGTATGGATGTGATTGTGCTTGATGTAAACCAAGGCGCTTGGAAATTGGAAGCTGAACGTGGCGTGATTATGGATGGCGATAAGAGTGAGCACTTGCTCGAAGCGATTCCTGTAATGGCTAGCTATTGCGACATTATCGGTGTACGTTCGTTTGCGCATTTCGAAAATCGTGAAGATGATTATACAGAAAAGATATTGAATCAATTTATTCAATATTCTGGTAAGCCAGTATTCTCCATGGAAGCAGCAACTGGTCATCCTTTGCAAGCTTTTGCCGACTTGATTACCATCGAAGAGTATAAGAAAACTGCTCGTCCTAAGGTCGTACTTACTTGGGCACCTCATCCAAAAGCTCTCCCACAAGCTGTGCCTAATTCGTTTGCCGACTTTATGAACGAGGCCGATGTCGATTTCGTAATAACACATCCTGAAGGCTATGAACTCGATCCAAAGTTTGTGCGTGGTGCTCGTGTGGAGTACGACCAAAAGAAAGCATTCGAAGGAGCCGACTTTATCTATGCTAAGAACTGGGCATGCCCTGGTGTAACCTTGCCAGAGAAGTATGGTCAGATACTTTGCAAGGATATGAGTTGGACAGTAGATACAGAACATATGTCGTGGACAAACAATGCACACTTTATGCACTGCTTGCCCGTTCGTCGCAACATGATTGTTACCGACGATGTAATCGAAGCCCCAATATCACTCGTCATTCCCGAAGCCGCAAACCGCGAAATATCAGCTACCGTTGTTTTGAAACGAATGCTACAAGCACTTTAATAATAACATTAAGAAGCCCCTTTGCAAACGCAAAGGGGCTTCTTGTATATAGTAAATTTCAAGTTTTTGCAGATATAGCTTCATCGTTCTGTGAAGGTAGCTTTGTTGGCTTGTAAAGCTACCTTTGTGGCCACACGAAGCTATATTTGTGAAATAGCCTTATTCGATAACTTTTCCTGCGGCTTTCCAACCGGTGATGCCGGTGCCGAGTTCATATACTTCGTAGCCCTTTTCACAGAGTATTTTGGCTGCTTTCTTACTGCGGTTTCCGCTACGACAATATACGGCAACGGGATGTTCTTTGTTGAGGATAGAGTCGGCAGCAAGCATGAAGTGGGCTTCTGCTTTTACATCTAAGTTGAGGCTGCCAGGGATGTGGCCTTCGTTATATTCTGCCAAGGTACGCACATCAAGACGTTGTACTTCGGGTTGTGCTATCAAGGTCTCGAACTCATCGACACTGATTGATTTAAACTCGTTTTTTGATTGGCAAGCCAACAAACTGATGGCGACAAAACAAATAGTAGAAAGAAGTGTTTTCATTATTTTATGTTGGGTAAATATTCGAAATCGTAGCTTGCTACTCCTTCATAATCGGTATATGGACTGAAACGAAGATGTACTTTCTTACATCCATAGGCAGCATAGTGCTTTAATGGGATAGAGGCATAAGCGCGTTGTGTGTAGGCCTGGATGTCGTCGTTGGCATTGTGATACAAGATGATGTGTACAAACAATTCGTCACCGGCCTCGTTCAATGTAGCTTCTTGCTCGATGAAGCGGAAGGTGTGCTTCTTGTTTTGCGCCTTTACTTGCAGTATCATGTTCAGGTAGTCGCGTCCCATCCAAATGCTTTGTATGTTGGCAGGATCGTGCATCATCTCTTCGTTAAACTCAGCTTTTGGGATAGGGATGTTGGAGATGGAAACGGCAGCACCATAGAGTTTTACGCCACCTTCTACCTCTTCGTAGTTGGTAACAATGCGAAGCAAAGTGTCGGCAGGTAATTTCAGATTAGAACCATCGTTTTGCACATGATAGGCTTTGCCACTATCCGTAACAACTTGCTCAATTGTACCTTTCTGATTGGTAGTGGCAGTTAGGAACTCCAACTTCACCGATGGATAGTAGTACTCTTCTTCCTTACTACATCCGTAACACAGACATAGGACAAACAGAAAAAGTGTACTGACTATTTGTAATCGGTGCTTCATACGACGATGTTTTATGCTTGAGCGTTCAAGTAATTCTTTAATGGATTGGCATACATTTCCAACAACTTTGTGCGAAGGAAATCTACGTCCTTGTTGGGCAATTGGATGCGGGCAATTTGTTGATCCAGATAGCCTAAGAATGTTTGCTTATCCTCGTCGGTATAGTTTGCTGCATATTCAGTTGTGCCATTCAACAGGTCGAGTGCAACGTAATTGTTTGGATAGATGCGATAGTTGGCATGTATGCCTTTGTCAATTAATGTCGAGATAGTGGTGAATAATTCTTGCTTAGGCATGCTTCTGTCCAATTTTGCTAAGGCTTCGTTGATGCATGCTGCAGGCTGGAAATGCACGCGACCTTTATAGCCGAAAAGACCTGTTTGCATGTTGATAAGGTCGTCGGCTTGCGATTTCTTGAATCCTTCGATGTCGCGCTTTTGTTGAAACTCTTGCGCTTTAAGGTAGTCGCAAGGGTCGTATTCGTATGAGATGGCCAATGGTGCAATGTTCAATGCCATTAAGCGGTCGATGATGTCACCTTCGCCACCCATAGCCATCATCTTTAGGATGCTATCTTGTGTGCGGTCGTCCGAATCTTTGGCGCGTCCTTCGCGTTGAGCAATCCAAATGGATTGTTTCTTCTCGCCAATGGCATAGTGCATGTAGCGCGACATGCGGGCCGATGATTCCAACATTTGGCGCATAGTAAGTGCACGTTGCACAATGAATGATTTGTTGATGCGTACCACTTTCTTTATCCAAGGATAGATAAGGAGGTTATCGCCAATGGCAATCTCAACAGTATCCATGCCATTTTCTACCAACAATACATCGAGGAATCCAGAGTCGAGAATAATATCACGATGGTTGCTGATGTAAGTGTAGGCTTGTTGCTTGTCTGTCAAGGCATCGTGATTCAGCGTTACTCCCTTGGTAGCTTTCTGCATGATGTCTTTCAATAGCGCATAGCAGAATGCTTTTTGAAACTCGAGTTTTGTTTTGCAACCACGCATCTTCATGGCAATACCTTGGAAAGGTACATTCGGCATGACAGCTCCCATCACCTGTTGGAACATGGGATCGGCTATCAGTTCTTCGTAAATCTGCGGTAACTCTTCGTCGTGATACGGACGGATTTCATCAAATTCGTTCATAGCGATATGTTATTTAAAACTTATTTTCAATAATATCTGTCATTACATCGGTTATGTTCAAACCGGCTGCACGTACTTGTTGCGGTATGAAACTGGTTGGTGTCATACCCGGAGTAGTGTTTACCTCCAATAGGTTTATCTTATCGCCTTCGGTAATGATGTAGTCGATACGGATAATACCTTGTGCGCCCAAGATGTCGTAAATGGCCGATGTAAGCATCTGTACACGATCGCGCAATTCATTGGGGATACGTGCCGGGGTGATTTCGTCCACTTGGCCATTATACTTGGCATCGTAGTCAAAGTACTCGTTATGGGTAACCACTTCGGTAATAGGAAACACAACAGATTTGTCTTTTGTTTTGTAGCAACCGCAAGTAATCTCTGTACCATCCATAAAAGCTTCGATAACCACCTCTTCGCCCTCTTCAAATGCCTTGGCAATGGCAGGCTGAATCTGTTCGCGTGTCTTTACTTTGGTAACTCCGAAGCTACTACCACCCAAACTTGGCTTGATGAAGCAAGGCAAACCAATCTTCTCGATTACGTCATTATCTGATACCGTTTGACCTTGTCGCAATGACAATGCTTCAGCTATGCGAACGCCAAAACCACGCAAGTATTGGTTGCAAACAAACTTGTTGAAAGTGAGTGCAGCGGCCAAAACACCACAACAAGAGTAGGGGATTCCCATCATATCGAAGTAACCTTGTAAGCGTCCATTCTCGCCAGGAGTACCATGAATGGTGATATAAGCGAAGTCGAATGTTATCTTTTCGCCATTCAGTTGGAAGCTAAAATCGTTGCGATCGATAGGACAAGTTGTCTCGTCGGGCAATTGTACGTGCCAATCAAGTCCTTTCATCATGACGATGTAGAGATTGTATCTCTCTTTGTCAATAAACGAGTAGATGCCTTGTGCACTGCGCAAGGATACTATATATTCCGATGAGTCGCCTCCTGCGACAATGGCAATGGTTCTTTTCATTCTAAATTACGGTTGCTGATATAGCTTCGCCATCGCTCAATCAAGGCAGTCATGTCATTGGGAAGGTCGGTGGTAAAGTGTAATTCTTCACCGGTAATGGGATGCACAAATCCCAATGTCATGGCATGCAACGCTTGACGTGGGCACATGTCGAAGCATTTGTTTACAAATTGTTTATATTTCGCAAAGTGAGTTCCTTTTAAGATTTCGTTTCCACCATAACGCTCATCGTTGAATAATATGTGTCCGATGTGCTTCATGTGTACACGAATTTGGTGGGTGCGTCCTGTTTCAAGGATGCACTCAACAAGGGTTACATAGCCAAACCGTTCCAATACACGATAGTGTGTAACTGCATGTTTACCCTCTCCATCGGGTAACACTGTCATCTGCATGCGGTCTTTGGGGTGTCGGCCAATGTCGCCCGTGATGGTACCTTCATCGTTCTCTACGTTGCCCCATACCAATGCGCGATAACGTCGTTTGGTTGTTTTATGGAAGAATTGATTGCCAAGGTGAGTCTTGGCGTCGGGAGTCTTGGCAATGACAAGCAGACCGGAAGTGTCTTTGTCTATACGATGTACCAATCCCACTCGTGGGTCGTTGGCATCATAGTCGGGCACCTCTTTCATGTGCCAAGCAATAGCGTTTACCAAAGTGCCATGATAGTTGCCATGACCAGGGTGTACCACCAAACCTGCTGGCTTGTTCACTACCATTAGGTAGTTGTCTTCGTAAACGATGTTGAGCGGAATATCTTCAGGAATGATGTCGTTCTCGTAGCGAGGACGATCCATAACAATCGTAATGACATCCAATGGCTTGACTTTATAACTGCTTTTTACAGCTTTGCCATTGGCCATTACAAAGTTTTGCTCTGCTGCTTTTTGGATGCGATTGCGTGATGCATTAGGCAGACGGTCGAATAGGTATTTATCCACACGCATCAACTCTTGCCCTTTATCTACTACTACTCGGAAGTGTTCGTAGAGTTGCGCTTCGTCACCGACTGGCTCAATTTCGTCCAAGTCGTTGTTGTCAAGTTCGATGTCGTGGGGTAATAATTCTTCCATTCGTAAGTGGATGTTGCTTAGAACCAAGAATCTTCGGTTGAAGTGGTTGGCGTTTGAATCTCTGTTTGATTAGAGATACTATCGTTCTCAGCCTTTGCATTTCCTCCATCACCAACTAATAGTGTGAGAGTGGCTCCTACTGGAACTTTTTCGCCAAGTGTAACCAGTTTGTTGTTATATCGCACACCATATACCCAATCTTTCTCACCAGGGATGGTGTCATTTTCGGTCAAATGAAATCCGGCAGCTGTAAGGCGTGCTGTAGCTTGACGTAAAGAGCTGTTGTCGGCTACATCGGGAAGTACAACCAATGGCGTAGATTTTGTGTTTACAGTCAAGTAAATTACACGATCGCGCTTAACGCGTTGTCCTGCGTTGGGTAGATGCTCAAGTACACATCCCGCTGGTTTTTCTTTGACATATGTAGAGTCGGCAATTGCGCATGATAGATTTTTGCTTTCAAATAGTCGTTTTGCCTCTTCTACGCTCATTCCTTTAGCATTCGGAACCTCAATAGCTTCACCATGAAGTGTATAGCTATCAAGTCCTTTCAAGGTGGCAAAGATAGCAATTACAACAACAAGGAACATTGCTATGAGATTGCCCCAAAAGTAACGATTGGTTTTTAAAGAAAAAAACTCTTTTATAGTCATAAATATCTTTTGTTTTCTCTTATCGGGACAAAGATAGTGCAAGCCGAGAGAAGAACAAAATAAATCCATTTATTTTTTCTTTCTAGGCGTATCTGTCTAGGGTAAAGGGAAAATAAAAAGTTGCACACCTTCTTTCATTGATAGGTGTGCAACTTTTTTATAATGTGAAGTTCGTAGTTAGAACTTATTTAATTCACATTCGCATTCACTTAATACTTGAACGCATTTGTCTATGTCGTTAGGGCGGATAACGACATTGGCTTTATCGCCTTCGGCAAAAGCATACATGTATTCGATGAAGATTTCTTTCGAAGCCAATTTCTCAAGGATAGCCGAGAGCGAACCGGCTACATTGGGACAACTGATACACACAACATCGGTGAGCATTACGGCAAAGTTTTCGTTGCGAAGAATCTCTACCGCTTTATCTACTTCGGATACGATTAGGCGAAGAATACCAAAGTCCGTAGTCTCTGCCATGCTGAACGCGTGCATATTAATGCTATGTTTACCCAAAATCTTGGTTACTTCGTTGATTCTTCCAGTCTTGTTTTCAAGAAAAACGGATAATTGCTTGATTGTCATATCGCATCAGATTTTAAGTTATTTCAAGATTCGTTTATCTATCACATGTTTACCCTTACCTTGGCTGCGTTCAATGCTGTTAGGCTCCATAAGTTTCACGTCGGCACTAATAGAGAGTACACTCTTTAACTTATCAGCCAATCCCTTCTTCATAGCAAGCATGCGTCCGATGTCATCGCTGAAGAAATCGCGACGAACTTCTACTTGCACTTGAAGGGTGTCGAGGTTGTTGATTCTGTCGACCACCAACATGTATTGCGGTTCGAATTCTGGCATTGTAAGGATTACACTTTCCACTTGCGATGGGAATACGTTGATACCACGGATGATAAGCATATCGTCGCTTCTGCCTACAATGCGTCCCATCTTGACTGATGTGCGTCCACATGGGCATGGGTCATCGTATAAGGTACAAAGGTCTTTTGTGCGATAACGTAACACAGGCATACCCTCTTTAGTCAATGTAGTGAATACCAATTCACCTTGTGTGCCATAAGGCAATTGTTCAAGTGTTTCGGGATTGATGATTTCGGGGAAGAAGTGGTCTTCGTTAATGTGCGAGCCATTCTGTTCTTGACACTCGTAAGATACGCCTGGCCCCATAATCTCACTTAAACCATAGATGTTGTATCCCTTCAAACCAAGGCGTTCTTCAATCTCTTTGCGCATGTTTTCTGTCCATGGTTCAGCACCAAAGGCTCCAATGCGTAGGCCTATGTCCTCTTTTGTCAGTCCCATTTTGTCGAGGGTTTCTGCTAAATAGAGTGCATACGAAGGAGTACAAGCAATTCCGCTAATCTTTAAATCGCGAATCAAACGGATGTGCTTCTCTGTATTACCGGTTGATGTAGGGATAACGGTTGCGCCTAAGTTCTCTACACCATAGTGAGCGCCTAAACCACCAGTGAACAATCCATAGCCGTAAGCTACCGAGAAGGTATCGTCACGAGTTACACCATAAGCGGTTAAGCATCGTGCCATTACTTCCGACCAAACGGTTAAATCTTTGCGGGTGTAACCTACAATTGTTGGATTGCCGGTTGTTCCCGATGAAGCATGTACGCGTACAATCTCCGAAGGGGGAGCTGCTTGCAAACCATATGGATAGTTATCGCGTAAATCTTGTTTGGTAGTAAAAGGTAATTTTACTATATCATCAATGGTTCGAATGTCATCGGGCGAAACGTCCATTGCTTGCATTTTGTTTCTGTAGAAAGGTACGTTGTGGTAAACGTAAGTTACCAACTTTTGAAGCCGTTTCCCTTGCAATGCGCGCATTTCGTCACGGCTCATACACTCTTTGTTAGGATTCCAAATCATAGTATCGTATTTATTGTTGTTTAATAGGATGGTCTTCGTGGAAAGCTTTCATCCGCTCTTCCATAACAGGATAAAGTTCATCTTGCATACGTGAAGTACAAGCGCGTACACCTTGTTGTTCGCTTCCAGTAGTAGAAAGATTGATGCTACTTACTCCATAATACAACAATTCTTTCAGAAGGTCGCCACCACTCATGTTACCATAACCAATGGTGAAGAAGAAGCCATCACCCACTACTTGTGTGGCATCGTAGTTATATACAATGTGGAAACCATTGTCCGTGAAAATCTTTTTCATTTTCTCGGCACGAACGGCATATTCGCGTGTGTCTTCTACGAAGTTTATTTTACCTTCGGTAGAAAGACGAAGCATTTCGGCATATGCGTATTGAGTAGAAGCTGTGCATCCGGAAGTTATCATGTAGAGGATGGATGCAATCAGTGTCTGACCAAATATACCAGCATCTTTATATCGTTCGGCCAATGCAGGGAAATGGCGATCGAATAATTTATCGCTGATGCAAGTCAAGGCCATACGTTGACCGGCATAACTGAATATCTTGGATGATGAGAGCATTAAGATATAGTTGTCGGTATAATGTGCTACGGTAGGCGGATAGGGAGGTTCGAATGGATGTCCCATGTCGCGACGGAAGTCCATGCAGAAATATGCCAAATCTTCCATTACAATGACATCGTACTTGGTTGCTAATTCACCGATGATAGCCAATTCTTCCTCTTCCAAACAAATCCATGCCGGGTTGTTCGGATTTGAATAGATAATAGCTGCAATGTCACCTTTGGCTAAGAAACTTTCTAATTTTTCGCGTAATGCTTTACCGCGATAATGGTAAATATCAAATTCTTCCCACTCCACACCAATGATGCGAAGTTGTGACTTCTGAATAGGGAAGCCTGGGTCAATGAAAAGCACTTTGTCCTTGCCCGGAGTGCGTTGCGTGCAAGCAATGAACGAACCGTATGAACCGGCTACACTGCCTACGGTTGGTACACATGAACGTGCTGAAATATCAACATCGAGAAATGCTTTCACAAAGCGAGATGCTTCGTGCTTTAGCTCGGGGACGCCAGCTGCTGCTGGATATTGTGAACCTACACCTCTGTCGAGTGCTGCTTTTTCTGCTTCTACTCCTGCTTGATTAACGGGAAGGCCAGGTGAACCTTGATCCATGCGGATAAAGGGTATGCCTGTCTCTTTTTCCAAATATTGTGCTACGAGCAATACCTCACCGATAGTGGCTCTGGAAAGGTCGGCTACCTTGCAAGCTTGAGCGGCCTTCTCAACTAATTCTTCGCTAAATATCTTCATGGTTCTATTTGCTTTACTTTATGGCATTCAAACCCAAATCGAATGCTTGCTGGTTGGCTTCAACGATTTTTTCTCCCTTTGCAGCAAATACGCGTGCAATGCTTTCGCGAAGTTGTTCGGGAGTGAGGATTTCTATATATTTTGCGGCCATACCTAACAATACAACATTAGCGCTCTTAGGTAGGTTATTCTCTTTGGCTACATCCTCAATAGGGAGTGCAGCTACCTGTGGCAAGTTGTTTAATTCTTGCATCAAGGCCTCTTCTTCCGGATAATTGGGAATGTTCTTGAATGGATGCGATGAAGTAACTACCCAACCTTCTTTATTTAAATAAGGTAAATAGCGCAAGGCTTCCATCGGTTCCATCGAGATGATTAAATCGGCTGCTCCTTGCTTAATCAAGTCGGAATGAATAGGCTCGGTAGAAAGACGAAGGTTTGATTGTACGTCTCCTCCGCGTTGGCTCATTCCATGCACTTCGGCTTGCTTTAAGTTCAAGCCTGCAGCTGTAGCAGCATCACCGATGATGGTGGCAATGGTAAGGATACCTTGTCCTCCCACGCCAGCTAATATAATATCCTTTTTCATTTCTTTTTGTTTCTAAGTTTGCGTTGTAGTGTCTGCATACATTCGCGGCGAGGAATGATAACAGAAACTCCCTTGTATTCAATCTCTTCACGTATAGTACGAGTAATCTCTTCCATATTCTTAGGTAGCGGAATTACTACACGTACATGTTCGGGGGCTATACCTAATCCAAGACAGATGGCTTCGAACTTATTGGTACCTGCAGAATCTTGTCCACCAGTCATAGCTGTTGTTAAGTTATCCGAGATAATTACGGTAATGTTGGCATTATCGTTTATAGCATCAAGCAAGCCTGTCATGCCCGAGTGTGTAAAGGTTGAATCTCCAATTATTGCAATAGCGGGGAAAATACCTGCATCTGCAGCACCCTTTGCCATGGTGATAGAGGCTCCCATATCTACGCAACTATCAATAGCACGGAAGGGAGGTAGGGCACCAAGTGTATAGCAACCAATGTCTCCAAAGATTCGAGCATTTTCATATTCGGCCGCAACTTTGTTAAGTGCATCATATACATCGCGGTGGCCACATCCTTGACAAAGCGCAGGTGGACGAGGCATTACATTTTGAGCATCGGTATAGGGTTGCTCGATATTCACACCGAGAGCTGCACCAACGCAGTCGGGTGTAAGTTCGCCCATGCGAGGTAGCTCACCTGTCAAGCGACCTTTCAACGGATATTCAGCACCAAGTATAGATTTTACTTGTTCTTCTACCAATGGTTGCCCATCTTCAGCAATGAGAAGCGATTCGCACTGCTCGGCTAAAGCTTTGATAGAGGCTTCAGGCAAGGGGTATTGTGAAACCTTTAGTACTGGGATATCCGATTTGTGTGGTTTATTTTCCAATACATAATTGTAGGCAATGCCACAAGCAATTACCCCCAATTTGTGCTTTGAGTTTTGCGCACAGAATTCTGACTTATTATAAGGCGATGCTTCGGATGAGGCTAAAAGTTCCTTTTGCTTCTCGACCAATGAAGCATATTGGCGACGAGCATTTCCTGGAAGTAATACCCAGTGTGTGCGGTCAGTTTCTGGATTCAAGGCGTTTTGTTCCTGTGGTTTACGAATCACTACACCTGCGCGAGAGTGTGCCAAGCGTGTTACGATACGCAACAATACCGGAAGTTTCAACGACTCCGACAATTCGTAAGCATACGGCATCATATCATATGCCTCTTGTTGTGTCGAAGGCTCAAGAATAGGTATCATAGCAAACTTGCCATAAAAGCGTGAATCTTGTTCGTTTTGTGAAGAGTGCATCGAAGGGTCGTCGGCAGCAAGCACTACCAAACCGCCGTTAACACCTGTAATGGCCGAGTTGACAAAGGCATCGGCGGCAACGTTCATACCAACATGTTTCATACATACTAACGCACGCTTTCCGGCATAAACCATACCGAGTGCGGCCTCCATAGCAGTCTTCTCGTTTGTACACCAACGACTACGCACTTCGGGTGCATGGCCTTGGATATATTCTGTTATCTCGGTTGAGGGCGTACCTGGGTAGGCATACACACCGCTGATTCCGGCATGGATGGCTCCTAAAGCTATCGCTTCATCGCCCAAAAGTAGTTTTCTTTCTATCATATATATCGTTTTTATTTTCGTTCAAACATATCTGCATCATTCAATACGGGAAATTTCTGTCTGAAAGCATTCAATATTTCCATATCTATAGTAGCCGATGTTTCGCATTCTTCGTTCATGGTGCATGTAGCTAACGCCTTTCCGTATGGGTCAATAACAACACTGCCGCCACAATATTCGCACGCAGGGTCGGTACCAACACGATTCACCCCTGCTACATAACATTGATTCTCTATGGCGCGAGCAACAAGCAAAGCACTCCATGCAGCTACACGAGGGGTTGGCCAACTGGCTACATATAGTATCATGTCATAGTCACCACGATTGCGTGCCCATACAGGGAAACGAAGGTCGTAACAGATTTCGAGCAAGATGCGTACACCTTTCCATTCCACAATGACGCGTTCATTGCCTGGAGTGAATTGCAGATGTTCGCCACCATAAGTGAACAGATGCTTCTTGTCGTATTGTGCTACACTACCATCTGGCTTTACAAAGTAGAAACGGTTGTAGTATTTTCCATCTTTTGTTACGGCTACACTTCCTGCAATCGCAGCATTGGTTTCGGCAGCTTTACGCTTCATCCAAGCCAATGTTTCGCTATCGGTACTTTCTGCAATTCCTTCGGGTTGTGTGCAAAAACCTGTCGAAAACATTTCGGGCAAAACATAGAGGTCGGCACCAGGATTGCGGCTAATGGCTTCATCTGCTTTCTTTCTGTTAGCTTCTGGGTTGCTCCAAACAATATTTTGTTGTAAAATGGTAATTTCCATCTTTCTTTATGTTTAATTTTTGGTGCAAAGATAATGCAAATAGATAGTTATACAAAAAAAGCCGCAAAAATATGTTTTTTGCGGCTTAAATTTTTTACAAGAAAGGGTTGGCTTATGCCTTCACTCCGTTGTATTCGTCAGAAACTGTGAGTTTCTTTCTACCCTTAGCACGACGTGCTGCCAATACTCTACGGCCGTTAGCTGTAGCCATTCTTTCACGGAAACCGTGTTTGTTCTTTCTCTTTCTGTTAGAGGGTTGATAAGTTCTTTTCATCTTTCTATCTTTGTTTTTACGTTATTATTCACGAAATCGGGCTGCAAAAATAGGTACTTTTTTTAAATAAACCAAACGATAACTTATTTTCTCTCAAAAGTTTTTGTGATTTTTATTGATTTTCACTGCTTTTCCCTTATCTTTGCACCCGAAAAACAATAAATAACATCAAAATTAATATAAAGAATCAGAAGTATGATTAATGCTCAAGACATTAAAATCGGAACTTGCATCCGTATGGATGGCAAACTTTATTTTTGCATTGACTTCCTGCATGTAAAGCCAGGAAAGGGTAACACATTTATGCGTACAAAACTGAAAGACGTGGTAAACGGTTATGTTTTGGAACGTCGTTTCAATATCGGTGAAAAGTTGGAAGATGTTCGCGTAGAACGCCGTCCTCACCAATATCTTTATCAAGAAGGTGATGATTACCTATTCATGAACCAAGAAACATTCGATCAAATTCCTATTGCTCACGATTTGATCAATGGTGTTGACTTCATGCTCGAAGGTATGGTTGTAGATGTAGTATCGGATGCATCAACAGAAACTGTACTTTATGCAGATATGCCTATCAAGGTGCAAATGAAGATTACTTATACAGAACCAGGTTTGAAGGGTGATACAGCTACAAACACATTGAAGCCTGCTACTGTAGAGTCTGGCGCAACTGTTCGTGTTCCTCTCTTCATCAACGAAGGCGATACAATCGAAATCGATACTCGCGATGGTTCATACGTAGGTCGCGTAAAAGCATAATAGTTTTATACCTATTATATAATATAGGAGTGGATGCCATGCATTCACTCCTTTTTTTATTTAGGGATGCCGCCATTATTTTGGTGAACAAATTTTAGGTTTGATGCGTTTTATCGAAAAAACAAAAGATAGAATATGCTAATCAATTTCCTTTTTCCCCGTTATGCCAACCGCTATGGTGTTTCCCTATTTTTATTGGCAATGCGCGTATTTATCGGTATGCTATTCATGATGCATGGATTGGATAAGGCCGTAAATTTTAATATTTTGGTAGGCAACTTCCCCGACCCATTTGGTATAGGCCCTTTTGCAACATTGCTTCTTGTCGTATTTGCTGAATTGTTTTGTGCAATTTTCTTCATTTTTGGACTTCTGTATCGCATCGTTATGATACCTATGATTATAGCTATGTCGGTAGCATTCTTTGGAATTCATCATTCCGATATGACGCAAGGTGAGCTTGCTTTCCTCTATCTCGTTATATTTGTCTTAATGTATATTGCAGGCCCTGGTCGTTTTTCGTTGGATGCTTTGATAAGAAAATCAATCAGAAAGGCGTATGATAAATAAAGTTGTGTATCTTTAAATAAGATAGGATGCGGTTCCGAAAAAGAATTTCAATCAGATTGTAATCTTTTTCGCTCACCTTTCACTATCTTTGCCCAAACAAAGATACATAACCATGAAATACTCTTTCCTAATTCCGGTATATAACCGCCCAGATGAGGTGGATGAGTTATTGCAAAGCCTTACCCAACAAACGATATCCGACTTTGAAGTGGTGGTGGTGGACGACGGATCAACCATTCCTTGTGCGGAAGTGGTGGAGAAATATTCGTCTCACTTGGATATACACAACTATACAAAAGCAAATTCTGGACCAGGACAAACACGTAATTATGCCGCAGAACGAAGTAAGGGAGAGTATTTGATTATTTTAGATTCGGATTGTATCCTTCCATCTACTTATTTAGCGGAGGTTGAAGCTGAATTGAATCGCCAACCAGCCGATGCATTTGGTGGCCCAGATAAGGCACACCCTTCGTTTACTACGACGCAGAAAGCTATCAACTATTCCATGACATCGTTTTTTACGACAGGCGGCATTCGTGGGGGGAAGAAGAAAATGGATAAATTCTATCCTCGTAGTTTTAATATGGGTGTTCGTAGGGAGGCTTACCAACAATTGGGTGGATTCTCGGCCATGCGTTTTGGTGAAGATATCGATTTTAGCATTCGCATCTTTAAACAAGGCTATCGTTGTCGACTCTTTCCCGATGCATGGGTGTATCACAAAAGGCGCACCGATTTGAAGAAATTCTTCAAGCAAGTACACAATTCGGGTATCGCTCGTATTAATCTCTACAAGAAATATCCAGAGTCGTTGAAATTGGTTCATCTGTTGCCTGCTTTCTTCACAATGGGCGTTGCCATCTGTTTGCTTGGCGCGTTACTTTGTCCATTCGCACTATTGCCATTGCTGCTTTATGCCCTCCTTGTATTTATTGATTCGTCAATGCAAAATCATAGCCTAATCATTGGTTTATATGCTATAGCAGCATCCTATATTCAACTCATTGGATATGGCACCGGCTTTTTGCGTGCTTGGTGGCTGAGATGTGTGTTAGGCAGAAACGAAGAACTGCAAGCTTTTAAAAAGAATTTTTATCAATGATGGAAAGGGATAAACTCAATATTACACAGTGGGCAGCAGAAGATCGCCCGCGTGAAAAGATGATGCTGAAGGGTGCCGAAGCATTGAGTGATGCCGAATTGTTGGCCATTCTGATAGGCTCGGGCAATACGGATGAAAGTGCCGTAGGCTTGATGCAACGTGTATTGGCAGCCTGTGATAATAACTTGAATAACTTAGCCAAGTGGGAAGTTCACGATTTTAAACATTTCAAAGGTATGGGGCCTGCCAAAAGTATCACGGTGATGGCTGCGCTTGAATTGGGTAAACGACGAAAATTACAGGAAACGGCCGAACGTCAATCTATACATGCATCGACTGATATTTATCACCTATTTCATCCATTGCTTTGCGACTTGCCTACCGAAGAGTTCTGGATTCTGTTGCTTAACCAAGCAGCAAAAGTTATTGCTAAGGTGCGTATTAGTCGTGGGGGGATTAATCAAACGGCAGTAGATGTACGCGAAGTGTTGCGTGAGGCATTGTTGCAGAGAGCTACTCAAATAGCATTGGTACACAACCATCCTTCGGGTAATCCACGCCCAAGCAACGACGATATCCGTCTTACACAGCACATTGCTAAGGGGGCGGAGTTGATGAATATTCGTTTGATAGACCATATAATTGTGTGCGATGGGGTATTTTATAGTTTCAATGACGAAGGTAGATTATAATTTTACTATCTTTGCGCCAATAATGATATAACAATGACAAAATTTGAATTAGAGGAAAAGATAGTAGCCATGTTGAAGACGGTGTACGATCCTGAAATACCCGTTAATATCTACGACCTTGGCTTGATTTATAAAATAGATGTGACCGACAACAACGATGCTATCCTTGATATGACATTAACAGCACCGAATTGTCCGGCTGCCGACTTTATCATGGAAGATGTGCGTCAAAAGATTGAATCCATCGAAGAGATTCAAACGGCGACCGTGAATCTTGTCTTTGAGCCGGAATGGGATAAAGACATGATGAGTGAAGAGGCAAAACTTGAACTTGGTTTTCTGTAAATCAAATAAACGTATGCGTCCTATATACTTCCTTTCCGATGCTCACTTAGGTTCGCGCGCCATTCCTCATGGGCGAATGCACGAACGACGTTTGGTAAACTTCCTCGATAGTATCAAGCATAAGGCGGCCGCCATCTATATGTTGGGCGATATGTTCGACTTTTGGTACGAATATAAGATGGTGGTGCCACGTGGATACACTCGATTTCTTGGAAAGATTTCCGAACTGACCGATATGGGGGTGGAAGTGCACTTCTTTATTGGTAATCACGATATTTGGTGTAGCGATTATTTGGAGAAGGAGTGTGGAATGATTCTGCATCGCCAACCGCTTACTACCGAAATTTATGGACGTGAATTCTATTTAGCGCATGGTGATGGTTTGGGTGACCCCGATAAGAAGTTCAAATTCCTTCGTGCAATGTTTCATAATCGTTTCTTGCAGAAGGCCTTTTCGAATATCCACCCTCGTTGGAGCATTGATTTCGGTTTGAGTTGGGCTAAACATAGTCGTTTGAAACATGATAATGAAGGCGACCCCGAATATCTTGGCGAACAAAACGAACATTTGGTAATTTATAGTAAGGAATATCTGCAAACCCATCCCGAGATAAACTTCTTTATCTATGGACATCGCCATATTGAACTTGACTTGATGCTTAGCAAAACATCGCGGGTACTTATCTTGGGTGATTGGATAAAGCTCTTCTCGTATGCAGTTTTCGATGGAGAGAATCTTTTCCTTGAGAATTACATAGAAGGTGAAACTCAACTATAAAAAACAATGGAGAGCAAATTTGCTCTCCATTTGTTTTATATACACATTGCACTACCGCTTATTTATATTTGGCAGCTTTCATAATTCGCTTAGGGATATCGGTATTGTCCATACGTCCTTGGAAAAGATCAGCTTTTGTACCAATAGCAAATACAGGCACGTAGCTTGCAGTATGTCCGCCTGAAGACCAACCGATAAGTGCAGTCTCATTCAATACTTTCACTGCTGCAGCTGCCAATGGTTCAGTGCGTGAATACATGCTTTCGGCCATCGGCATGCGGTTGCGAACGAATGATTGTTCATATACATCGCGCAAGGCCTTTTCTTGCTCCCAATTGATTTGGATTTCTTTCCAGAAACCCATGTGTTCGCCAAGGAATTCCTTTACATCTTCCCAAGTAGCTCTTCTGTTGTTCTTGCGGAAATCAGAGATTGCTCTCGATAATCTGTCTGGCGATGTCTTTTGGTATGCCAAGTTCTTCAACTGAAGGTTGTAGATATTGTCGATACCTAAAGTTAAACCACCTGTTTCGTGGTCGGCAGTAACTACAATCAAAGTTTCCTTTGGATGCTTTTTGTAGAATTCGTAAGCAACTTGGATAGCTTCGTCAAAGTCGATGATTTCTGCAATGGCACTAGCACCATCGTTTGCATGGCCAGCCCAGTCGATGCTACCACCCTCTACCATCAAGAAGAAACCATTGTTCTTACCTTTAGTCAAGAATTCAATAGCACTGCTTGTAAGGTCGGCAAGTGTCATGTCGTCCTCGTCGCGGTCGATAGCATGTGCAAGTGATGTTCCATCCTTTTCGTTTTGCATAAGAATCATCTTCTTTGCAGTAGCAGCTTTCTCCTTATACTCGTCCAAGCCACGAGCTACGGCATATCCTGCTTCTTCAAATTGTGGATAGATGCTTGGAGCCTCTTTTCTGTCGAAAGTAGTGTGTGGTTTAGCAAATCCGCCACCTGCATAGAAATCGAAATCGGCTTTGATAAGGTCGAGTGCAATTTCGTAGCTCATGTTTCTGTCCACTTGATGTGCATAGAATGAAGCAGGTGTTGCATGGTCGATGCTTACGGTTGTAGCAACTCCCACCTTTTTGCCAGCTTTCTTTGCCTTTTCAGCAATGTTTTCTACAGGTTCTCTGTTAGCATCTACACCAATAGCACTGTTGTTGGTCTTTACGCCGGTAGCTAAAGCGGTGCCTGCTGCAGCAGAGTCTGTTACAGGGCTATTTGCTGAGTAAGTGGTTGCAAAAGCTGCATAGGGGAACGATGCAAAAGTCAATGGAGAGGTTCCGGTTTTGTCTTCTTTTTGTGCCAAGAAGATTTCGGTAGCGTTCACATGGTTTACTCCCATTCCATCGCCGATGAAATAGAATACATACTTAGCTTGTTGCGCTTGTAGGTTGCAAGCAAACAAGACAATAAGTACGATGATTAGATTTAGTTTTCTCATATCTCTCATTTCTTATAATGTATTATCCAAGAATTTCCATAGTGTCTGAAGCAATCATTAATTCTTCGTCGGTAGGAATAACGATTACTTTAACCTTTGCGTCGTCGGTAGAGATAATCATCTCTTCGCCACGAACTTTGTTCTTTTCGGGATCTAACTTAATGCCCATGTATTCAAGGCCTTCGCATGCTCCCCAACGAGCTGTAGCTTGGTTTTCACCTACGCCGCCGGTGAATACGATGATGTCGACACCGCCCAATGCAGCAGCGTATGCACCAATGTATTTCTTAATGCGGTAGAAGTACATCTTTTCTGTCAGGATAGCGCGTTCTTCGCCATTGGCTACGGCAGCTTCGAGTTCGCGCATATCGCTCGACTTTTTGAAGATGCCCAACACACCACTCTTCTTGTTCAATAGGTCAGATACACCAGCACCATCTAGTTTGAGTTTATCCATCAAATAAGTGATAGCACCAGCATCGATGTCGCCACTACGTGTACCCATCATCAAACCTTCGAGTGGGGTTAAGCCCATGCTTGTGTCGATACATTTGCCATCTTTGATAGCCGAGATTGAACCGCCATTACCTACGTGGCAAGTGATAATCTTGGTACCTTCTTGTTCGATGCCCAAGAATTCGCAAACACGTTTTGATACGTAGCGATGTGATGTTCCGTGGAAACCATAACGACGAACGCCGTATTGTTCGTATAGTTCGTATGGCACGGCATACATGTATGCATAGTCGGGCATGGTTTGGTGGAAAGCAGTGTCGAATACACCCACTTGAGGCACGTTAGGCAAGATAGCTGTAACGGCATTCACACCCTTCAAGTTGGCAGGGTTGTGAAGTGGTGCAAGGTCGTTGCAAGCAGTAAAGGCATCGAGTACTTCTTGAGTCAACAAAACCGATTTACTGAACTTTTCGCCTCCGTGCACCATGCGGTGGCCTACGGCATTGATTTCGTCGAGCGACTTGATTGCGCCATATTCGGCACTTGTCAGTGTGTCGAGGATAAACTCAATACCTACTGTATGTTCAGGAATGTCCTTTTCCAATACTTTCTTCTCTCCGTTAGGTAAAGTCAACTTCAAGAAAGAGCCTTGTAAACCAATTTTTTCGATACCGCCTTGCGCAATGACGGTTGAATTGCTCATGTCGAACAATTTATATTTGATAGACGAGCTACCACAATTTAACACTAAGATTTTCATTTGTTTCTGTTGTTTATGGATTAATACTAATTATTTGCTAGCAATGGCTTGGTTGGCGGTGATAGCAATCATGCAATACACATCTTCGATAGAGCAACCGCGCGACAAGTCGTTAACAGGACGAGCAATACCTTGGAGGATAGGACCAACGGCTTCGGCATGGCCAAGTCGTTGCACCAACTTATAGGCAATGTTACCTACTTCCAAGTTGGGGAATACCAATACGTTGGCTTGTCCGGCAATGGGCGAACCTGGTGCTTTGCTCGAACCTACCGATGGTACCAATGCTGCATCGGCTTGCAATTCGCCGTCGATAGCCAAGTCGGGGGCCAATTCTTTGGCGTGAGCCAATGCGGCTACTACCTTGTCCACCACTTCGTGCTTAGCCGAGCCCTTTGTAGAGAAACTCAACAATGCTACTTTAGGGTCGATACCGGCTACGGCTGCAGCTGTTTGTGCGGTACATACGGCAATTTCGCCCAATTGGTTGGCATCTGGCATAGGGGTTACGGCTACGTCGCCACATACCAATACGCCATTCTTGCCATATTCAGGAGCGTGAGTCAACATCAACATAGCGCCCGATACACAAGTGATTCCTGGAGTGGTTTTAATGATTTGCAAAGCAGGACGAAGCACGTTGCCTGTTGTGTTGCGTGCACCGGCCAATTGACCATCGGCATCGCCATTCTTAATCATCAAGCAACCCAAGTATAGAGGGTCTTTCGCCAATTTGCGAGCCTCTTCGATGGTCATGCCTTTCTTCTTGCGCAATTCGCACAACAATTGAGCATACTCTTCTGCTTTAGGATTGTTTTCGGGGTCGATGATGGTAGCTTTATGGATGTTACCCAATCCCCATTCCTTGGCACATGCCTCAATTTCAGCAGGGTCACCAATCAAAATTAGGTCGGCTACACCATCTGTTAAGATTTGGTTAGCAGCTTTCAGTGTGCGTTCCTCAGTTCCTTCAGGAAGCACAATACGTTGGCGGTTGGCTTTGGCGCGCTCAACGATTTCTTCAATAAGTTTATGCATAAAATATATGTTATGAATTTATATTATTAATAAGGTATAGTTATTACGCTACAAATGTACATAAAATGCCGTGTAAAATTTCAATAGTAGGGAAATATTTTTTTCGTTAAGTCTATTTAATTACTTTCTTCATATTCTGCTTCCCTTCTCTTTCTCCCTGCGCACGATTTTTTTATCATTGTTATGACAAATCTTCCTATGTGCCGAGGAGAAATAATTAAATCACTACATAAAGTTAAAACAGCGCTGCTGATTCATAAAACAACGACGCTGTTTAGTGAATCAACACTGCTGTTTCACTAAACAGCAGTGCTGATTTATCTTTTCTCAGTCACTAAATAGTTTAAGTGCTTAGGTTGCATTTTTATTCATTAGTACTACAGAAGAAACTTGTGCGTAAATCGGGTAGATACAATGAATATTTTCCAAAGAAGCATTTTTTTTGCTTTTTTTGTTGTTTATTAAAAATAATACTCTACCTTTGCCACCGCATAAGGAGCCTTAAGGTTGCTTGTTCTGCGAGCATGCCAACCGAGAGGTGAAAAGGGAATCCGGTGTAAATCCGGAACAATACCTGTTGCTGTAAGTCCCTGCTCTAAAGGAGCTTATGTTTGTTGCATTCGCAATATGCCACTGGGCCTCGTTGCCTGGGAAGGCGCAACAAACGGGATAAGTCAGAAGACCTACCTATGCAATTAGAAGATTTAACCTGCAGGATACGGGTATAAAATCAAAAGCTGTTAAAGGAATCATTTCTTTTTTTTAGCGTACAGGGCATAGAAATTAATTAGGTCTGCCATAGCCGTAAGTAAAAACGTACAATCTACGCCTCCATCGTAACAGGTTTTGAGTTAATATTCGTATCCTGCCCCAAAAGGAATATTTATTATTAACTTTTAATTATGTTTTGTATGGAACAGGAAAATTACATCAAACCCGAAGTAGAGATTTACGAAGTAGAAGTGGAACAAGGATTTCAAGCAAGTGGTACACCACAGCAAGATGAATCACCTTGGGACGATATGTAAAAAGCAATTGTTAAACCTTTAATAGTAAAAAACAATGAAAAAGCTATTATTCGCGCTTGTAGCAGTTGCTTTGATGACTGCTTGTGCTGAAAATGATGAGATAAATTCATCAGTAGATTATGTTGTAACAGGATACAACGAAACAGAACTTGATACTCGTACTGCTTTCGATACTCCAAAAGCAAGTACCATTCCTTTTCTTTGGACTTCTGGCGATTATATCTGGTTGGGATCAACAAAAAGTGATGCTATAACAAGCGATTGCCAAATTGCACAATTTGCGTTCAGCAATGGTCAGCCGGCCATCGTTGGTACCGGCCATGTATTTTATAATATGACATTTTCTTCGAACAACGCCTATGTTCTTGCCAACCAAACGGCTGATGGCAATTTAGGAAATGATGGGGATTTTGGTTATTCAACGCTCGATGCCTTTGGTTCTTTTTGCCTAAAGCACAAAACATCCTATATCTGGTTCGACACAACAACCGATGATGACGATATGCCTAAATTGACTTCTATCACAGTAGATGCCGGTGACGTAAATATTGCTGGTAAACAAACTTACGACTATACTAACGACGAATGGAGTTCTGACGTTATAGAAGGTAGTTCTACCATTACGCTTAATTTTGCGGGAGGTCATACATTGGTAGCTGAAAATGAAGGCGTAATGGCAGCAATGGTATGCTTGCCAGCTGCAATTAGCGGAAAGACATTAACCATTACATATACTTTCGAGGGTGGTAGTATATTTACAGAAACCAAGAAGCCTACCAAGAATTTAGCAGTTGGTGCTACTACACGCATAAAAACTGAAATTGCTAAGGACCAATTGTATGAATTGCGTGTATTGACTTTTGAAGACGATGACGCGAAGTTTAGTGAATACACTCTTGATTATGCAGGTGCTACTATCAAAAAATGGAGCGACTTAATTGATAATGAGTTGTATGGTGGCGCTTTGATCTATGGTGATTATATGTCGGCAGAGTACACTTGGTGGGATGAAGGAAACACTGAACTCTACCACACCTTCCCATATAACTACTATGCCTATTGTTATTGGGGCGGTGGTCATGCTATCTCAAATTTCGCCAATAAAGATTACGTAACTTATGGTGATTATACCAACCAATTAATGGTATATGGCGAAGAAGGAGAAGGAGGTCATAATGGTTCTGCAAACTTTGCTATGCACTTTGGATATATTGACGGATCACCTGTTAACCTAACAGAGGAACTCTCTTCGTTACAATTTAAAGATGAGGAAGAACGTATTATTGACCACATGTATATAAACGTTTCATGTTATGTACTTAATTGTTTGGTGAATGGAAACTCTTTGACAGGTAAACTAACAGAAGTAGACTCTATGTATATTATAGCGACCGGATTTGATTCTGAAGGAAATGAGATTGGAGATTCAACATTCTATTTGGCAAAGGATGGAGAAATTCTTGTTACAGAATGGACAAAATGGGATTTGTCAGAGTTAGGTGCCGTTGCTAAAGTCTATTTCAATGTTGGAGGAACTAATCAAAATAAGGATGGTTTTTCACAACCTGCTTATTTCGCCTACGACGACGTAGCAGTAAGATTTGAAAAATAATAAGTAATGAAGAAATATATCTATTTATTATTAGCACTTATTATCACATCATCCTGTAATACGGATGATGTGATTACCGAAGAATTGGAAGATCATTACCGTGCTAAGACAGCTATATCGGTAGCCGAGCAAACCATTGTCTTTGAATATACTCCAGCTCCCGGTCAGTTTATCAACGAAACCAAGACGGGAGGATTTGATGGGACTCAAACTACACCCGAAGCTGCCATCGCCTACGCTACCCAACGCATGAAGGAGAAGAACTTTGTTTCACTTGGCGGTTTCGGTGGATACATTGTCGTAGGTTTCGACCATAGTATCGATAATACCGGTAGTTACGACTTCGGTATCGAAAGTAACTCGTTCAGTGGTTCATCCGAACCGGGTATCGTATGGGTAATGCAAGACAAAAACGGAAATGGTTTGCCAGATGAAACTTGGTACGAATTGGCTGGTTCGGAAACAGGCAAGCCTGAAACTATTCAGAACTATGCCGTGACCTACTATCGTCCTTCCGAGCCTAAACAGCCAGTGAAGTGGACAGACAATCAAGGCAATAGCGGGGAAATAGACTACCTTAAACAATTCCACAGACAGGACTACTACTATCCATTGTGGATTAAGGAAGATAGCTATACCTTGACAGGTACTTGCTTGAAGGCAAGAAATTATGATGCATCAGGTAATGGGAGTTATTGGGTAAATGTAGAATATGATTGGGGCTATGTAGATAACTTCAGCCCTATCGACCGACTGACTGAAGATAGCAATGCCGGTGCAGGCGTCAATGCTAACCACTTCAAAATCTCCAATGCCATCGATGCAAACGGTAATAAAGTTGATTTGAAGTACATCGACTTTGTCAAAGTACAAGTGGGCGTTAATGCCAAGAGCGGATGGCTTGGTGAAGTTTCAACAGAAGTATTCGGATTCTTCGATTACTCCATGATACAAGCTGAATAATGAAACTCGTTCTTCCATATATGAATAAAGTCTTCATCATTCCGGCGGTGGCACTCCTCGGGGTGCTACTTGCCGGATGCATGAAGTGGGACTATGGCTTGGAAGAGTCGTTCGACGTTGCAGAACATGGATTGTTTATCACCAACGAGGGGAATTTTCAATACGGAAATGCTTCGCTTTCGTTTTATGATCCTATTTCCAAAAAGGTGGAAAACGAAGTCTTCTTTCGCGCTAATGGAATGAAATTAGGCGATGTAGCTCAATCGATGGTGATACGCAATGGCATTGGTTGGGTAGTGGTGAACAACTCGCATGTGATTTTTGCTATCGATATAAATACCTTTAAAGAGGTGGGACGAATCACCAACTTTACTTCGCCTCGCTACATCCATTTCCTTTCGGACGAAAAGGCATATGTCACCCAGATTTGGGATAACCGCATTTTTATTGTCAATCCAAAGCAGTATAAAATAATAGGGTATATCGATGTGCCGAATATGACAATGGAAAGCGGTTCGACCGAACAGATGGTACAATATGGCAAATATCTCTATGTGAACTGTTGGTCGTATCAAAATCGTATTTTGAAAATAGATACTGAAACGGACAAAGTGGTGGATGAACTTGTAGTAGGTATTCAGCCTACATCGTTGGTGATGGATTGTAATAACAAACTTTGGACGGTGACAGATGGAGGCTACGAAGGTTCTCCTTATGGGCATGAGGCCCCTTCGCTGTATCGTATCGATGCTGAAACATTTACAATTGAAAAGCGATTTGTTTTTGAATATGGCGATTGGCCTTCTGAAGTGCAACTAAATGGTACGAAGGATAAAATATATTGGTTGAACGATGACGTGTGGGAGATGGATGTAACCGCCGACCATGTACCAACAGCCCCCTTCTTGCCCTATGACAACACTCTTTATTATGGACTGACTGTTTGTCCGCGAACGGGCGATGTCTATATAGCCGATGCCATTGATTATGTGCAACCAGGCATGGTGTATCGCTATTCGAAGGATAGAGAATTGTTAGATAGCTTTTATGTGGGCGTTATACCCGGAGCCTTTTGCTGGAAATGAAAAGAACGATTATGAAACAATTGATAGTGGGACTTTTGTTGCTGATGCCCAGTGCGCTAATGGCACAAACAAGGCGCATTCCCCAAGTGACTATCTATGGCAAACGACCAATGAAAGAGATTGGTATGCAGAAAACCCAAATGGATTCAACTGCATTGAAAGAGAATATTGCCCTATCTATGGCCGATGTGCTGACGTTTAATTCCTCTATCTTTGTAAAGAGTTATGGCCGTGCAACACTCTCCACTGTAGCTTTTCGAGGTACCTCTCCTTCGCACACACAAGTCACATGGAATGGTATGAGAATCAATAATCCAATGCTGGGCATGACCGATTTTTCGATGATTCCTTCCTATTTCATCGACGATGCCTCCTTGTTGCATGGCACTTCGTCGGTTAATGAAACCGGTGGAGGATTAGGGGGTGCGGTGAAACTATCTACTCGGCCGGCCGATGCAGATGGTTTCGGGTTGCAATACGTTCAAGGTGTAGGTTCGTTCAAAACGTTCGATGAGTTTCTGCGCTTGACGTATGGTGATGACCATTGGCAAACCTCTACACGAGTAGTTTTTTCTTCTTCGCCCAATGATTATACCTACCGTAATCGCGACAAAAAAGAGAATATTTACGATGAAGAAATGAACATTGTGGGACAATATTACCCTAAAGAGAAAAACCGCAGTGGAGCATTTAAAGATTTACACTTGTTGCAAGAGGTGTATTACAATACCCGGAAAGGCAACCGCTTTGGGATGAATGCATGGCTTATCCATTCCAACCGAGAATTGCCGATGCTGACTACCGACTATGGAAATGAGAATGACTTTGAAAATCGCCAACGTGAGTTGACTTTTCGCGGCATACTTTCGTGGGACCACATGCGTGAAAACTGGAAACTTGCCATAAAAGGAGGGTATATACATACGCAAATGAAGTATGATTATAAACGCGATGCAGGAAATGGAGTGATGACCCCGATGACACGCTCGCGAAGCAAGATAAACACCTTTTACGGACAAACCGAAGGAGAGTATTATATAGGTAGAGAGTGGCTCTTTACTGCTACTGCTTCTGTTCATCAGCATTTTGTAGAGAGTCGCGATAAGAATATTATTCGTCAAGATGGTAATAAGGCGGTGGTGGGCTATAGTAAGGGACGCACAGAATTCTCCGGAGTTGCTTCGGCAAAATGGCAACCCAACGAACGAATCGGTCTGTCGGCAGTTGTGCGTAAAGAGATGTATGGGGTGGATTGGACACCAATTATTCCTGCTTTCTTTGTTGATGGGGTAGTGTCCAAGAAGGGAAATTTGATGCTAAAGGCATCTTTGTCGCGTAATTTTCGTTTCCCTACGTTGAACGACCTTTACTTTCTTCCCGGTGGAAATCCCGATTTGAAACGCGAAAGCGGTTGGACTTACGATATTGGTGCTTCTTTTGCTCTTGTGGAAGAGAATATTTATTCATTTTCAGGTTCTGTGAATTGGTTCGATTCGCATGTAAAGGATTGGATTCTGTGGCTTCCCACAACAAAAGGTTTCTTTTCTCCACGTAATGTGAAAAATGTGCATGCGTATGGGGTGGAACTTAAAAACGATTTTACTATTACGCTGAAAGATGGTTGGCAATTGAGCCTTAATGGAACTTTATCGTGGACACCATCCATTAACGAAGGCGAACCGATGACACCGGCAGACAAATCGGTGGGCAAACAATTGCCCTATGTACCCGAATGGTCATCGAGCATTACTGGCCGTGTTGATTGGAAACGTTGGTCATTACTCTATAAATGGTGCTACTATAGTGTGCGCCACACCATGTCTTCGAACGAATTTACATTGACCGGAAAACTTCCCCCTTATTTTATGAATAACCTTACGTTGGAACGAAAAGTTTCTACTAAATGGGCCGAATTATCCTTTAAGGGTGCCATAAATAATTTGTTCGACGAAGAGTATTTGTCTGTCTTGTCTCGTCCAATGCCGGGCATTAACTTTGAACTTTTTATCAGTATTACTCCCGTTTTTTCTCGCTAAACCTAAAAAAACTACATCTTAGCATAAAAATTCTGTAAATTTTGCATATTCTTTCTGAAATTATGGTTACTTTTGCGTCCTAAAAGAATATTTATACAAAACAATGGGAAAGAAAAGTGACCGATTAGATACAATCAAAATGATTATATCGAGCCAAGAAGTGGGTTCGCAAGAGGACTTGTTGCAGGCGTTAAATCAGGAGGGATATGTGTTAACACAAGCCACTTTGTCGCGCGACTTGAAGCAACTGAAAGTAGCAAAAGCGGCTAACGTCAATGGCAAATATGTCTATGTATTGCCCAACGATATTCTGTACAAGCGAAACCATGTGCAAGGCGTGAATGAGATGATGCGTAATACAGGTTTTGTGTCATTGCAATTCTCGGGTAACATAGCTGTGATACGTACACGTCCAGGTTATGCAAGCAGCATTGCTTACGATATAGACAATCGCGAGAACTCGCTGATATTAGGTACGATTGCTGGTGACGATACCATTATGATGGTGCTAAAAGAAACCGCATCTTATCGCTCAGTAAAGGATTTCTTGTCGGAAATCATTCCCAACCTTTGATTTGAAGATACAAAAACTAAAATATGGAAGAGAAACAAATTGACGTGATGGTGGCCGATGCCTCGCACGAAATCTATGTAGATAAAATTTTGGATACTATCCGCGAAGCAGCAAAAGTGCGCGGAACAGGTATTGCTGAACGTACACACGAATACGTTGCAACCAAAATGAAAGAAGGCAAGGCTATTATTGCTTTGTGTGGAGACGAATTTGCAGGATTTACTTACATTGAAAGCTGGGGAAACAAACAATATGTAGCTACCTCAGGTTTGATTGTGCATCCCGATTATCGTGGGTTAGGTTTGGCAAAACGTATAAAATTGGCTTCATTTAAACTTGCACGCCTGCGTTGGCCTTGGGCAAAAGTGTTTAGTTTGACTAGCGGTGCAGCCGTGATGAAGATGAATACCGAATTGGGATATGTACCCGTAACCTTCAATGAACTGACAGACGATGAGGCTTTCTGGAAGGGATGCGAAGGATGTACTAATCACGAAATCTTGATGGCTAAAAATCGTAAATTCTGCATCTGTACAGCCATGCTTTACGATCCAAAGGACCATAAAGAGGATACAATTTAATAAACAAAAGTTGAAAAATTAAAATACAATATAGAATGGAAAAGAAAAAGAAAGTAGTAGTCGCATTCAGCGGCGGGTTGGATACTTCATACACCGTGATGTATCTGGCAAAGGAAAAAGGATATGAAGTGTATGCTGCATGTGCTAATACAGGCGGATTCAGCCCCGAACAACTGAAGACAAACGAAGAGAATGCATACAAACTGGGTGCAGTGAAATATGTAACTCTTGACGTAACTCGCGAGTATTACGAAAAATCATTGAAATACATGGTGTATGGTAATGTATTGCGTAACGGAACTTATCCTATTTCGGTAAGTTCGGAACGTATTTTCCAAGCATTGGCCATTGCACGCTATGCCAACGAAATTGGTGCAGATGCCATTGCACATGGTTCGACCGGAGCAGGTAATGACCAAATTCGTTTCGATATGACTTTCCTTGTAATGTCTCCAGGAATAGAAATCATTACGTTGACGCGCGACAATACCTTGACACGCCAAGAAGAAATTGATTACTTGAATGCTAATGGTTTCCCTGCCGATTTCGCTAAGTTGAAGTATTCGTACAACGTTGGTATTTGGGGTACATCAATTTGTGGTGGTGAGATTTTAGATTCGGCACAAGGATTACCCGAAACTGCATATTTGAAACACTGCACCAAAGAGGGTAGTGAACAATTGCGATTGACTTTTGAAAAGGGTGAACTGAAAGCCGTGAACGATGAACGTTTCGATGATCCTATCAAGGCCATTCAAAAGGTAGAAGAAATTGGTGCTGCATATGGTATCGGTCGTGATATGCACGTAGGCGATACTATCATTGGTATCAAAGGTCGTGTAGGTTTTGAAGCTGCCGCTCCAATGTTGATTATCGGTGCTCACCGTTTCTTGGAAAAATATACATTGAGTAAGTGGCAACAATATTGGAAGGATCAAGTAGCCAACTGGTATGGTATGTTCTTGCACGAAAGCCAATACTTGGAACCAGTAATGCGCGACATCGAAGCTATGCTTACAGAAAGTCAACGCAATGTAAATGGTACTGCTATTTTGGAACTGCGTCCTTTAGCTTTCTCTACAGTGGGTGTTGAATCGAAAGACGACTTGGTTAAGAATAAACTTGGCGAGTATGGTGAAACTCAAAAGGGTTGGACAGCCGATGATGCTAAAGGATTTATCAAGGTTACTTCAACTGCTTTGCGTGCTTACTATGCTAACCATGATGACGAAAAGAATAATATCTAATTAAGAAATAATTATGGAGGAGAAAAAATTAATAAGACCACGTACTGGAAGACAACTTTCTGGTGTTTGTGCGGCATTGGCAAACTTCTTTGGATTAGATGTATCGCTTGTACGCATCATATATGTGTTGCTCACAATCTTCTCGGCTGCATTCCCCGGAATTTTGATATATATTATTTTGTTGATTCTCATTCCAGAAGAAAAAAATAGATACCTGAAAGACCAATGATTAAAGTAGGAATTATAGGTGGTGCCGGATATACTGCCGGCGAATTGATACGCTTGCTAATCAATCACCCCGAAGCGGAGATTACTTTTGTGAATAGCGCAAGCAATGCGGGTAATAAAATTACTGACGTACACGAAGGTTTGTATGGTGAAACCGACTTGGTGTTTACCGACCAATTGCCACTCGACGAGATTGATGTGCTCTTCTTCTGTACAGCTCATGGTGATACCAAGAAGTTCTTGGAAAGTCACAATGTGCCCGAAGACTTGAAGATTATTGACCTTTCGATGGATTATCGTATTAAGAGCGATGATCACGATTTCGTATATGGTTTGCCTGAATTGAATCGTCGCGCAACTTGTACAGCCAAGCATGTAGCTAATCCCGGTTGTTTTGCTACATGTATCCAATTGGGCTTGCTTCCTTTGGCTAAAAACTTGATGTTGAACGATGATATTATGGTTAATGCCATTACTGGTAGTACCGGTGCGGGCGTAAAACCAGGTGCAACAAGTCATTTCAGTTGGCGAAACAATAATATGAGTGTTTATAAACCTTTTCAACATCAACATGTACCCGAGATTAAGCAATCGTTGAAACAATTGCAAAATAGTTTCGATTCGGAAATAGATTTTATCCCTTACCGTGGTGATTTTCCAAGAGGAATCTTCTGTACAATTGTGGTGAAAACAAAGGTGGAAATCGAAGAAATTGTGCGTATGTATAAAGAATACTACGCAAAGGATTCGTTTACGCATATTGTTGAAAAGAATATCGATTTGAAGCAAGTGGTAAATACCAACAAATGTTTGATTCACTTGGAAAAGCATGGTGACAAGTTGCTTATCATCTCATGTGTTGACAATTTGTTGAAGGGCGCAAGCGGACAAGCGGTTCACAATATGAACTTGATGTTTAATTTGGAAGAGACAGTTGGCCTACGTTTGAAACCGACTGCTTTCTAAACTAATAATTTGTATATGAAACTTTTTGATGTATATCCACTGTTTGATATCAATATCGTAAAAGGTAAAGGATGTCAAGTGTGGGACGAAGAAGGTACGCAATATCTTGATCTCTATGGTGGGCATGCCGTTATCAGTATCGGCCATGCACATCCGCATTATGTTAGAAAAATCAGTGAGCAAGTTGCTACATTAGGCTTCTATAGCAATTCGGTTATTAATAAATTGCAAGTAGAGTTGGCCGAACGATTGGGTAAAGTTTCTGGCTATGAAGAATACCAATTCTTCCTTATTAATAGCGGTGCTGAAGCAAATGAAAATGCCTTGAAATTAGCTTCGTTCTATAATGGACGTACGCGCATTCTTGCTGCTGAAAAAGCTTTTCATGGTCGTACATCATTGGCAGTAGAGGCTACACACAATCCTAAGATTATTGCACCTATCAATGCTAATGGGCATGTTACATATTTGCCACTGAACGACCTTTCAGCGTGGAAATCTGAAATTGAAAAAGGTGATGTTTGTGCTGTCATCATAGAGTGTATCCAAGGCGTGGGTGGTATTCGCATGGTGACAAAGGATTTCTTGAAAGGATTGCGTGAACTTTGCGACAAGTATAACACTGTATTGATTTGCGATGAGATTCAATGCGGTTATGGCCGTAGTGGCAAGTTCTTTGCACACCAACATCTTGGCGTTAAACCTGATATGATTACGGTTGCTAAAGGTATTGCCAACGGATTCCCAATGGGTGGTTTGTTGATAAGTCCGAAATTCGAACCTGTTTATGGTCAGTTGGGTACAACATTTGGTGGAAACCATTTGGCTTGTAGTGCAGCATTGGCCGTAATAGATGTTATGGAAGAAGAAAACTTGGTAGAGAATGCTGCTAAAGTTGGCAATTATTTAATGGACGAGCTGAAGAAATTTCCACAGATTAAGGAGGTTCGTGGACGTGGATTGATGATTGGTTTGGAATTTGATGAGCCAATTAAAGAAATTCGCACTCGCTTGTTGAAAGAACAACATGTGTTTACAGGCGTGAGCGGTACCAATGTAATTCGCTTGTTGCCACCTTTGTGTTTGTCTATGGATGAAGCAAATGAATTCTTGAATCGTTTCCGCAAATTGTTTGCATAGTTTTTGATTTAATAATCAGCATAATAAAGAAAGCCCCTTGCGCAAAACGCAAGGGGCTTTCTGTTTTATT
>JAGBWA010000022.1 GCA_017630035.1 Bacteroides sp. | reverse complement strand
TATTTTTCTGATGCTTATTTGTTGCGTGGGCAAATTTACCTTGCTTTGAAGCGTGGGAGCTTAGCAAAAAAGGACTTTGAGCAATGTGTTACATTGGGCATTCCGATGGCAGAAATGCGCGAATTGATACGTCAATGCGAATAAATCTATACCACTTTTTTAATTTCATTTTATTACTCATAAACCCTTTTGTGGCGGTTTATAGTGTTGTTTTTATGCAAAAATCACCTCTAAACCCGACTTAATGTGGACAAAACAGCATAAAAAATGCATTTTTTTAGAAAAAAAGAGGAAAAATGTTGTGAAGAATAAAAAAAAATTAGATATTTGCTCAGTAATATTTTAACTAAATATGCTAAAATTAATCCCCTAACGTATATTTATTATGAGTGATATTGAAAACAAACTGCAAAATGAGGACGCAAAAACAAAATTGCCCTACAATTTGCGCGAAAAGAAGGAAAAGAATGCAGCTTATCGTTCTTTGATCCGTCCTGAATTAGCAGATGAGTTGTATGACAAGATTATAAACATTGTAGTTGTACAAAAGAAGTATCGTGATCCAGATTATTCTGCTAAGATGTTAGCAAAAGAGTTGGAAACGAATACTCGCTATTTGTCGGCAGTTATTAATTCTCGTTTCGGAATGAATTATTCATGTCTGTTGAATGAATATCGTATTCGTGAGGCATTGCACCTATTGACAGATAAGCGCTATGCCGCTAAAAACATCGAAGATATCAGCACTATGGTAGGATTTGCTAATCGCCAATCTTTCTATGCAGCATTCTACAAGATTATGGGCGAAACCCCTAATGGTTATCGCAAGAAACATGCTAACAAGAAAGGTAAATAATAGCAAGATAAACGATAAAATATAAATGTTATTGGCACGCTTTTGCGAGTTTAAGCTATTCGTAGAAGCGTGTTTCTTTTTGAATATTATGAAGAAATTTGTCACTTTGCTAGTTGTAGCAATAGCTTTATCTGCATGTGGAGACGCTAAGAAAACAACAAATAATGAAGATCTAATAGATTATACAGTGGAACAATTTGCCGATTTACAATTATTGCGTTATCATGTTCCTGGTTTTGAGGAACTCTCTTTGGATCAGAAGAAACTGATTTATTACTTAACAGAAGCTGCTCTTTATGGTCGTGATATTCTTTTCGACCAAAACGGTAAGTATAATTTGCGTATTCGCCAAATGCTCGAAGCCATTTACCTTTCGTACGATGGCGATAAGACAACTTCGGACTATAAAGCATTCGAAGTTTATTTGAAGCGTGTTTGGTTCTCGAATGGTATTCACCACCATTATGGTTCCGAGAAATTTGCACCAGGGTTTACGGAAGATTTTTTGCGTCAAGCTTTAGCTAAAGTTGATGTTGCTTCTTTGCCGTTGGCCGATGGTGAAACCATAGAACAATTCTGCAATGAAATCTTCCCTGTTATTTTCAATCCAACAGTGATGCCGAAGCGTGTTAATCAAGCCGATGGTGAAGACTTGGTTATGACATCAGCTTGTAACTATTATGATGGTGTCACTCAAAAGGAAGCCGAAGATTTTTATGCATCATTGAAAGATCCAAAGGATGAAACCCCAGTGTCATTCGGTTTGAATAGCCGTTTGGTTAAGGAAGATGGTGTAGTAAAAGAAAAAGTTTGGAAAGTAGGCGGCCTTTATGGCGAAGCTTTGGAGAAGATTGTTTATTGGTTGCAAAAGGCAGAAGAAGTAGCTGAAACACCCGAACAAAAAGCTGTAATTGCGAAGTTGATTGAGTACTATCAAACTGGCGATTTGAAGACATTCGATGAATATGCTATCCTTTGGGTAAAGGATTTGAATTCAAGAATTGATTTCGTGAATGGCTTTACAGAAAGCTATGGCGATCCATTGGGTATGAAAGCAAGTTGGGAATCGTTGGTTAACTTCAAGGATTTGGAAGCTACTCGTCGCACCGAACTTATCAGTAACAACGCACAATGGTTCGAAGACCATTCACCTGTAGATAAACAATTCAAGAAGGAAGCCGTGAAGGGTGTAACTGCAAAAGTGATTACCGCTGCTATCTTGGCGGGCGACCTCTACCCAGCTACAGCTATCGGTATTAACTTGCCAAATGCCAATTGGATTCGAAGCATGCACGGATCAAAGTCGGTAACTATTGGGAACATAACCGATGCATACAATAAAGCTGCTCATGGAAATGGCTTTAGCGAAGAGTATGCGTATAGCGAAACTGAGTTGGCATTGATGAATAAGTATGGCGACCTTACAGGTAACTTGCATACCGACTTGCACGAATGTCTTGGCCATGGTTCAGGTAAGTTGCTTCCTGGTGTCGATCCTGATGCATTGAAGGCGTACGGTTCAACCATTGAAGAGGCTCGTGCCGACTTGTTTGGCCTTTACTATGTAGCCGATCCTAAGTTGGTAGAACTTGGTTTGACACCTGATAGCGAAGCCTACAAAGCAGAATATTACTCTTATTTAATGAATGGTTTGATGACTCAACTTGTACGCATTGAATTGGGTAATAATATCGAAGAAGCACACATGCGCAACCGTCAGCTCATTGCACGTTGGGCATATGAACATGGCAAGGCTGAAAATGTTGTTGAGTTTGTGAAGAAGGACAACAAAACATACGTGAAGATTAACGATTACGAAAAGTTGCGTGCATTGTTTGCACAACTCCTTGCCGAAATTCAACGCATCAAGTCGACAGGCGACTTGGAAGCTGCACGCAAGATGGTCGAAACTTATGCCGTAAAGGTAGATCCAACCCTCCACGCAGAAGTGTTGCAACGTTACGAAAAGTTGAACTTAGCACCTTATAAAGGTTTTGTAAACCCTGTTTACGAAGCAGTTATGGACGAATCCGGCAATATTACCGATGTGAAAGTAACCTACACAGAAGGCTATGCCGAACAAATGCTTCGATATAGTCGCGATTATGCTGCTTTACCTTTTATTAATGAATAATTAGCAATAACGAGGTAGGAATCCTGCCTCGTTATTATTTTTTTTATACATGGACTTACACGAGCAATTAAAAGAGATTAAAACCCAGCTCCGTTTGTCAATGAATGGAGTTGCCTCGCAAAGCATGCGCGAGAAAGGCTTGAACTATAAACTGAATTTCGGTGTAGAGCTACCGCGTATAAAGGCCATAGCGGCTCAATTTGAGCAAGAACATTCGTTGGCGCAAGCGCTTTGGAAAGAGAATATTCGCGAATGTAAAATATTGGCCACAATGTTGCAACCGGCAGATAGCTTCTTGCCCGAAATTGCGGATATTTGGATTGATGCAATTCCTACGATAGAGATTGCAGAATATCTATGTATGAATCTGCTACAACATTTACCATATGCGCCCTCGTTCGCTTTCCGCTTAATAGCCGAGGAGCGTCCTTATGCACAAGTGTGCGGCTATCTTACTATAGCTCGTTTGTTGCAAAAAAAGGGAGATATGAGTGATCGTGTGGCCAATGAATTTGTCGATCAAGCAATGGCAGCATTCCTTTCCGATGATTATCATGTGCGAAATGCTGTTTCTGTGGCATTGCGTTGCTATGCAAATCACTCTCAAGACCATGCATACCATTTGTGTAGAAGCGTAGAAAAATACAAAGAAAGTACTTCCGAGGCCGAGCAACTGCTCTATTCTTATGTGGTTTCATTGGTAGATTAAACAACGTCAAAATAGGTTACGATAAAAAACTTTCTATCTTTCCTTGTTATCTACAAAAAAACAACCTAACTTTGTAAGCTGTAACTATAGAGTGTATCAATGAAGAATCAAAACGTAAAAGAAACGGTGAAGAATATATTTACCGAGTATCTTAATGTTCATGGACATCGCAAGACTCCCGAACGTTATGCCATACTCGATACTATCTATTCTATCAACGGCCATTTCGATATTGATATGCTCTATACCATTATGGCCGAAGAAGAGAAATTTCGTGTTAGTAGAGCTACATTATATAATACATTGATATTATTGATAAATGCGCATTTAGTCATCAAACATAAGTTTGGTAATGCTTCTCAGTACGAAAAAAGTTATAACAACACCACGCATCATCATCAGATATGTACACAATGTGGTGCTGTAACTGAGATTTTTAATGAAGAATTGCGGCATGCTATCGAAGAGACAAAGCTCACTCGCTTTAATCTATCACACTACACACTCTATCTTTATGGTTGGTGCGGCAAGTGCGATCGTGCAAACAAACGTAAATTGAAAAAAATTAATACAAATAAGAAAGACAAATGAAAGTAGACATTCTATTAGGGCTTCAATGGGGTGATGAAGGCAAAGGCAAGGTTGTCGATGTGTTAACCCCTAAGTATGATGTGGTTGCTCGTTTCCAAGGCGGCCCAAATGCTGGTCATACATTAGAGTTTCAAAACAAGAAGTATGTGCTTCGCTCAATCCCTTCGGGTATTTTCCAAGGAAACAAGGTAAATATCATTGGTAATGGCGTGGTGTTGGATCCTGCCTTGTTCAAAGCAGAAGCTGCTGCTTTGGAAGAGTCGGGTCATTCTTTGAAGAATCGCTTGCACATTTCAAAGAAAGCGCATCTTATCATGCCTACTCATCGTGTTCTCGATGCAGCATACGAAGCTGCTAAGGGCGATGCAAAGGTTGGTACAACAGGTAAGGGTATTGGTCCTACATATACAGATAAGGTGAGCCGTAATGGTTTGCGTGTAGGTGATATCTTGCACAACTTTGAAGCAAAATATGCTGCTGCTAAGGCTCGTCACGAACAAATTTTGAAGAGCTTGGATTTCCAATACGATATTACAGAAATCGAAAAGGAATGGATGGCAGGTATTGAATACTTGAAAGAATTCCACTTGGTAGATAGCGAACACGAAGTGAATGGCTACTTGCGCGAGGGCAAGTCTGTATTGTGCGAAGGTGCGCAAGGTACTATGCTCGATATTGATTTCGGCTCATATCCTTTCGTTACTTCATCGAATACCGTTTGTGCTGGTGCATGTACCGGTTTGGGTATTGCTCCTAACAAGATTGGCGATGTATATGGTATCTTCAAGGCATATTGTACACGCGTAGGTGCAGGTCCTTTCCCCAGCGAGTTGTTCGACGAAGTAGGGGATAAGATTTGTGAATTGGGTCATGAATTTGGTTCTGTAACCGGACGTAAGCGTCGTTGCGGTTGGATAGACTTGGTTGCATTGAAGTATTCAGTAATGATTAATGGTGTTACTAAGCTTATTATGATGAAGAGCGATGTGCTCGATACATTCGAAACAATCAAGGCATGTGTTGCTTACAAGATGAATGGTGAAGAGATTGATTATTTCCCATTCGACATTTCAGAAGGTGTAGAACCTGTCTATGTTGAGTTACCAGGTTGGCAAACTGACATGACCAAGATGCAAAGCGAGAATGAATTCCCCGAAGAGTTCAATGCTTACTTGTCATTCTTGGAAGAACAACTTGGTGTGCCCATTGCCATTGTGTCAGTTGGACCAGACCGCGCACAAACAATAGAGCGTTATCAAGACTAAAATCTTAAATAATATTAAAAATGAAGGGAAACTATGACATTTCATGGTTTCCCTTTATTTTTGGCATGGAATTTGTTATAAGGACTAATAGACTTACTAAATATTTATGTTAAACTAAAAAAGTTAAGATTATGGTAATTGGAACACAATGGATTATTTTTATTGGCGTTGCATTGGTTAGTTGGTTGGTACAAATGAACCTACAAAGCAAGTTTAAGAAGTATTCTAAGATACCAACAAGCAATGGCATGACAGGAGCCGATGTGGCAAGAAAGATGTTGCACGATAATGGTATTTATGATGTAACGGTGACACATACACCTGGTCAGTTGACCGACCACTACAATCCGGCCAACAAAACCGTGAACTTGAGCGACGGAGTATATGCGAGCAATAGCATCATGGCTGCTGCAGTAGCGGCTCACGAATGTGGTCATGCTGTTCAGCATGCACGTGCCTATGCTCCATTGACGTTGCGTAGTAAGTTAGTCCCCGTGGTACAATTCTCTTCAAACATTGTGTCGTGGGTGTTGCTGGCAGGTATTTTGTTGCTTGAATCGTTCCCGCAATTGTTGTTGGCAGGTATTATTTTGTTTGCCACTACCACACTATTCAGTTTCATTACGTTGCCGGTAGAGATTAATGCAAGTAAGCGTGCGTTGGTATGGCTCAATGCTTCGGGTATCACCAATGCCTACAATCACGACAAGGCAGAAGATGCCCTTCGCTCTGCGGCTTATACCTATGTGGTGGCTGCACTTGGCTCGTTGGCAACATTAATATATTATGTAATGATATTCATGGGACGTCGCGACTGATGATGTTATCAATAACTACTTAAATATTATACCAATGAAAACAAAAGCTATTATTACTTTTTTTGCTTTGACATTTGCATTGAATGCTTCGGTAGTGAATGCTCAAACAATAGAAAAGAGAACCATCAAGTTGGAAACAAAAAAGACGGGTATTGAGGTAAGCCCTACTTTCAGCGGCATCTTCTTTGAAGATATCAACCAATCGCTTGATGGCGGTATTTGTGCGCAACTTATTCAAAACTTCTCGTTCCAACAATACATGGTTCCCGATGCACCGGCAAAGGAGTTTTCGCAAGCAGATTCCATTATTTTTGGTTGGAGTACTGTTTTGAAAGGTGATGCTAAAGGAAAGGTCATTACTGTAAGCGAAAAGCCTTTGGTTAAGGAGATGCCTCGCTATTACGATTATGACCCTAACGATAAGTACAACGACGAATTGCGCTACATTCAATATTGTGTCAAGTTCAATATTGAAAATGCGGGCGAAGGTTTTGGCTTGGCGGCTAATGGTTATGGTATAAGTGAGTATGGCAATGAAAGAGCCGGACATTACTATTCAAACAATACACAAGTACCTTCGATTGCGGTGAATAGGGGAGTGACGTACGACCTTAGTCTTTATCTACAAGGAGCAAACTACGAAGGAAAAGTGTCTGTTTATCTTGAAGATGCACAGGGAAGAGCCAATTCGGAAACATTTGTTATCAATAGCTTGACGAACGAATGGACAAAGCATACTGCTACCTTGAAGGCCGAGCGTACCGCCGATTGCCGTTTGGTGGTTATTGCGGATAAGGAAGGTACTTTCTATATGGATTTTGTTACCCTTTTACCTGAGGCTTCCGAGTTGTGGATGGATGGAAAGATGGGACCTTTCCGCAAAGATTTAATGCAAGCATTGGCAGATCTTAATCCTACCTTCATGCGTTTCCCTGGTGGTTGTGCTTCGGAAGGTACAAACTACTTCGGTCAAGTATTTTGGAAGAACTCGGTTGGCGATGTTGAGCAACGTTTGGGTTTCCGCAACCATTGGGGATATTGGACATCGCAATACGTTGGCTTCTATGAATATTTGCTGATGGCCGAATCGCTTGGTGCTACTCCACTACCAGTATTGAACAATGGCGTTACTTGTCAATTCGCAGGACATCAATACATTGCACCATTGGAAACGCCAGAAGATAAGCAACGCTTCTACAATATCTTTGTGAAAGATGCATTGGATTTCATTGAGTTTTGTAATGGTAGTACCGATACTGAGTGGGGCGCAATGCGAGCTAAGATGGGACACCCGCAACCCTTCAATTTGAAGTATTTGGGCATTGGTAACGAAAACAAAGGCGAAGCGTTTTGGGAACGTTTCGATATTATGTACAAAGCAATCAAGGAGAAATATCCTGAGATTATCGTTGTAACTACATCGGGTGCCGCAGATGCCGGTAAAGAGTTTAACGATAACTATGTACAAATTGATGAGAAGTATCCCGATACATACGTTGACGAACACTACTACAAGGGTGACGATTGGTTCTTTAAGAACAGAGACAGATATAATGCCGACAAGGTGCGTGGCGGACAAGGGTTGACCTACGACAGAGAGCGTCCTACCCGCGTATTCGTAGGCGAATTTGCTAACAATCGCACCAACAATGCCTATGCTTCTACATTGGCCGAAGCTGCATATTACACTTCGTTGGAGCAAAACTCTGATATGGTTGTGATGGCTGCTTACGCGCCTCTCTTCTGTAAGAAAGGTTTTAATAAATGGAATTCAAACCTTATTTGGTTCGACAATCGCGGCTTGTGGCGCACCACCAATTATTACTACATGAAGCTCTTTAGCAAGGCAGGTAACATGACCTTCCAAACTTCGGATGTGATGAATGGCGAAACAGTGGACCAGCATATCTATATCTCTCCAACTATTAATACTACAAGCGGTGAGATATACTTGAAACTCGTTAATAGCGAGCCTATTGCAAAGGAATTAGAGGTGGCTTTGGATAACCGTAATACTTATAAGGTAACGATTGAGTATATGACTACCGACGACACTTCAATCAAAAATCAAGGACATCAAAACTACTATTCAAGCTATCCTGGTATTGTAAACTTCAATTATAACGAGGCTATTGTGCCACAAGCGATAGGCTTTGGCCCCGTTAAGAAGAACTTTAGCGTGGACATCCCGCAAAATTCGGTTTGCGTAATCAAACTTATTCCGGTGAAATAAGGAATAGCTGATTTCTATTACAAAAGCCTCTTGCACGAAACATGCAAGAGGCTTTTTTATTCTTTTCCTACTCTTTACTTGCATTTATCCTAAGATGATGCTATCTTTGTCATGGTTTATTTGAACGGCTCACGTTCGTGGTCTAAATGGCTCACGTACGTGAGCTAAACCGCTCACCAATGTGAGCTGAATCGCCAACCCGGGTGAGCTAAACAGCTCACGAACGTGAGCCGTATAAACAAACCTACATAGAGATAGGAAACATCGTACATAAATCTTCAATACACTATATGCTATGGCTATTAATTACGATTGGTATCAGAATCCAAAATCAGCAGAGCAACAAGATGATGAAATTACCCTTCATCCACGCATTCGTTATAATGGTTCGACAACTACCGCCGAGATGCGTCGCTACATTCAAGAATCATCCTCGCTGACCGAGGGCGATGTAGATGCCGTTCTGTCGGCTTTGTCGCATTATGTCAGCCAGGAAATGGGAGATGGTCGTTCGGTACATCTTGATGGAATCGGTTACTTTTCGCCCGTTTTGGGCACAACGGAAACGGTTACTTCTGCAACGAAAAGTAAACATCTGAAGGTGAAACTGAAGAGTATTCATTTTCGTCCCGACAAATCCTTCCTTCGTCGCATGGGCGGTGTTCAGATTCATTGTATTAAGCTAAACGACCCGTTGGCAAAGCGCTTGACCGATGACGAGATAGAACAAAAAGTGCGCTCCTATCTTCAAACGCATGGCTATATACAACGTCGCGATTTGGAATCGCTCTGCTCACTTTCCACCTCCACTGCTAAGCGTCACCTAAACCGCCTTTGCAAAGCCGGTGTGCTAGTAAATCGCGGCATGCGCACCCAACCGCTATATTATTTGAAGGAGGAGTAGGGAATATTGCACTATTTCTTCCTAAATGTAACATTGCTATAAGAATATGTAACATGATGTGGCAAAGGTAATGAAGTAAATTGTTTATCTTTGCCCAATCTTGATATGTTAACCTTGAAATTATTACAAACCTTATATTATTACATCATGAACAAGAAACTTTACTTTGTGTTGGCCTTAGTATTGGCCTACGTGTTGCCAAGTTTCGCACAGAATCCTTTTGTGCAAACCTGTTACACTACCGACCCTGCACCGATGGTGCACGATGGACGCTTGTATGTCTATACCGGTCATGACGAAAATGGTGCCGACTTCTTCTGGATGCAAGAATGGCGTGTTTATTCAACTGACGATATGGTGAACTGGGTGGATCATGGTTCGCCTTTGGCGCTTGAATCATTCGCTTGGGCCGACGACCGTGCTTGGGCTCCTCAAGCTATCGAACGCAACGGCAAATTCTATTTCTATGTTTGCGCTCACTCAAAGATTTCGGGCGGTATGGCAATTGGTGTTGCCGTGGGCGATTCTCCTACAGGTCCTTTCCGCGATGCTATCGGTAAGCCATTGTACGAAAATGGTTCGTGGGACCACATCGATCCAAGTGCATTTATCGATGAAGATGGTCAAGCATGGCTTTGCTGGGGTAACCCACAACTCTATTTCCTTAAGCTGAACGAAGACATGATTTCTTACGAAGGCGATGTTATCTTGGCCGATATGACTGAAGAAGGCTTTGGCGCTCCTAAGAATCGTGAAAGAGGAAAGAAATACAAAGATAGCTATGTAGAAGGTCCTTGGTTGACCAAGCGCAACGGTACTTACCAATTGATTTATGCTGCTGGTGGTGTGCCCGAACATATCTCGTATAGTACAGCTACATCTCCAACAGGCCCATGGAAATATGCTGGTGAGATTATGCCTCTGAGCGATACAAACTCGTTTACAAACCACTCTGGTGTGGCTGATTACAAGGGACATAGCTACTTCTTCTATCATACAGGTAAGTTGCCTGGTGGTGGTGGCTTTGCTCGTAGTATTGCCGTGGAAGAGTTTACTTACAATCCCGATGGTTCGTTCCCAACCATTCTTCCTACCGACGAAGGTGTGAAGCCGGTAGGTGTCTTCAATCCTTATCGCAAGGTAGAAGCTGAAACAATGGCCTTCTCGCAAGGTTTGCATACCGAACAAAACGACGAGATTGGTGTCTATGTAACCGATGCTCATAATGGCGATTATATTAAGTTGCAAGCTGTTGACTTCGGCCGTATGTTCCCACGTACCTTTACTGCTCGTGTAGCAAGCGGTTTGCGCGGTGGTGCCATCGAAGTGCGCGTGGATAGCTTGAAGGGACAATTGCTTACCCGCCTCGATGTGCCAGGTACTGGCGGTTGGGAAAAATGGCAAACATTGGTAGCCGACATTAAGTCGAAAGTTACCGGTGTACACGACCTTTACCTCTGCTTCACCGGTCGTAAAGGCCCACATTTGATGAACTTTGACTGGTGGGAAATGCGTGGTGTAGAGCAAAGCAACATGCCTTTCACACAAACTAAGTTTACCGCCGACCCATCTCCTTTGGTAGTGGGTGACACTCTCTACTTATATGTTTCGCACGATTCTTCTCCCGAAGATATTGCTGACCCTAACGAACGTAGTTCGGCTGGATTCTTTATGTACGATTGGTTGCTTTATACTACAACCGACATGGTGAACTGGACAGAACATGGTGCAGTAGCTTCATTGAAAGACTTTTCATGGCGTCAACGCGATAATGGTGCGTGGGCTATCCAAACCGTAACTCGCAATGGCAAGTACTACCTCTATGCACCACTTCACGGTAATGGTATTGGTGTGTTGGTAGCAGACTCTCCTTATGGACCTTTCAAAGACCCATTGGGAAAACCACTTGTATGGCAAAAAGAACACTGGGACGATATTGACCCAACTGTATTCATCGACGATGACGGACAAGCATACATGTATTGGGGTAATCCAAATACATATTATGTGAAGTTGAACGAAGACATGATTTCTACAAGTGGCGAAATTGTGAAACTTCCTCGTATTCCTGATTATCAAGAAGGACCTTGGTGCTACAAACGTGGCGATTACTACTACATGGCATTTGCATCTACTTGCTGTCCAGAAGGTATTGGCTATGCAATGGCTACAAGTCCTACAGGCCCATGGGAACACAAAGGTCACATCATGGACCACACTCCACGTAACCGTGGTAACCACCCCGGTATTGCCGACTTCAAGGGACGCACTTACCTCTTCGGTCAAAACTACGATTTGAAGAACATCGACATTCTTCGTCACTACGAACGTCGTTCGGTTACTTTCACCGAAATGAAGTACAATGCCGATGGTACAATTCCTGAACTCGACTACTGGTTGGACCAAGAACAAGCCGAACAACTTGAAAACTTCAATCCTTATCGTCGCGTAGAAGCCGAAACGATGAACTGGGGATATGGTTTGAAATCGGCTAAGGTTGGTTTCGACAATACTGGTATCGTAGAAAAGATGCCATACTCGGAAGGCAAACGCAACATGTACATCTACGATGTGGATAAGGACGAATACATCCGCTTGCGTGGTGTTGACTTTGCCGAAGGTGCAAAACGCTTCACAATCTCAGCTGCCTGTACAGGTAGCGCAACGCTTACTGTTCGCCTCGATAGCCCAGAAGGCGAAGTGGTTGGTACTGTAACGATTAAATCGACCGGTAACCTTGAAAAATATCGTTCGTTCAAGACTAAGATTAACGGTGCTGAGGGTGTACACGACCTTTACCTCTGCTTCGATGAGGCTGAAGGCGATATTCGTCTCGACTGGTGGAAGTTTGAATAAAATAGTAGAAAGAATCGGCATTGATGAAAGAAATCAATGCCGATTTTTAAACCTTTTGCGTTGTTAATAGTCTAAAAGATTAACAAAACAAACATTAATTAATATGAATAAGAATTTACTAAAATCTCTCGTATTGGCATTACTTTGTTTATGCCCAATGCTGAAGGTGTCAGCCGAAGTTGACCCTAATTTCTACATTTTCCTTTGCTTTGGTCAATCAAACATGGAAGGTGCTGCTCGTCCAGAAGCACAAGACATGGTTAGCCCAGGCCCTCGTTTCCTATTGATGTCTGCTGTTGACGATGAAAAGAGCGGACGAAAGATGGGTGAGTGGTGCGAAGCGTTGCCTCCTCTTTGCCGTCCAGGCAATGGCTTGACTCCTGCCGATTATTTTGGTCGTACAATGATTGCCAACCTTCCCGAAAATGTTCGCGTAGGTGTTATCCACGTAGCAATTGGCGGTATCCGTATCGAAGGATTCATGCCCGATTCTATTAAGAACTATGCCGAAAACGTAGCTCCAGGTTGGATGAAGGGTATGTTGAAAGCATACAATGACAATCCATACGAACGTCTTGTTACATTGGCTCGTAAAGCACAACAAGATGGCGTTATCAAGGGTATCTTGATGCACCAAGGTTGCTCAAATACAGGTGAACCCGATTGGGCAGACAAGGTAAAGAACGTGTATGATAACCTTTTGGGCGACCTTAACCTCGTTCCCGAACAAGTGCCTTTGTTGGCAGGTGAAGTGGTTCAAGCAAATGGTAAGGGCGTATGCATTGGCATGAACAAGCAAATTAAAGCTCTTCCAGAAACTATCCACACTGCACACGTTATCTCTTCGGACGATTGTACAAATGGTCCTGACAACTTGCACTTTGATGCTGCCGGTTATCGTGAGTTGGGTGCTCGTTATGCTGACAAAATGCTTAGCTTGTTGGGTTACGAAAGCAAGCGTCCTACTTATATCTACAAAGGTCTTGAAGTTCCTGCCGATGCTAAGGTAGCTGAAACAACTTTCCCTGGCAACGAATTCCCTAAGGTAGATAAGGAAGGTCGTGCTTACTTCAGCATCTCTGCTCCCGAAGCTAAGGACGTGAAGGTTGACATCTGTAGCAAGAAGTATGACATGAAGCGCGATAGCAAGGGTAATTGGATGGCTGTTACAGACCCATTGCCAGTAGGTTTCCACTACTACTTCATCCTTGTAGATGGTGTTTCTACTGTTGACCCTGCTACTGATACCTTCTTCGGTTGCCATCGTCAAGCTGGTGGTATCGAAATTCCAGAAGGACCAGAAGGCAATTACTATCGTCCACAAGAAGGTGTGCCTCAAGGACAAGTACGTAGCTTGTACTACTACTCAAAGAGTGCAGGTTCTTTCCGTCATGCAATGGTTTATACACCTGCTGAATACGAAAAGGGTAAGAAGAAATATCCTGTTCTTTATTTGCAACACGGTATGGGCGAAGACGAAACAGGTTGGAGCAAGCAAGGCCACATGCAACACATCATGGACAATGCTATCCACGAAGGTCGTGCCGTGCCTATGATTGTTGTAATGGAAAGCGGTGATATTCGTGCTCCTTTCGGTCGTGGCATGAGCCATGCTGATTATGGTGCATCGTTCTATCCTGTGTTGTTGAACGACTTGATTCCTTATATCGAAGCTAACTTCCGTGTGAAGGCCGACCGCGAAAACCGCGCTATGGCAGGTCTTTCATGGGGTGGTAAGCAAACATTCGACATCGTTCTTAACAACTTGGATAAGTTTGCTTGGATGGGTACATTCAGTGCCGCTATCTTCGGTGTAGATGTGAAGAACGCTTACAATGGTATCTTCTCTCGTCCCGATGAGTTCAATGAAAAGATTCACTACTTCTCAATGAGTTGTGGTACAGAAGAAAACTTCGGTACTGAAAGAATGGTTAATACACTTCGTGAAGCAGGTATCAATGTAGAATTCAAAGTATCAGAAGGTACTGCTCACGAATGGCTTACTTGGCGTCGTGGTTTGAACGAGTTCATTCCTAATATCTTTAAGAAGAAGTAAGATACTTTCCTATATCAGTAAAGAATACTGCTCGATATTTTCGGGCAGTATTTTTTTTGTCTATCAAGAAAATAGCGTAAATTTGCAGCTCGATTTGTAAAACCATAATTTATTTATAGATAGATGGCACAAAAACCAAGTATCCCAAAGGGAACACGCGACTTTTCGCCGGTAGAGATGGCGAAACGTAACTATATATTCAATACCATTCGCGAGGTGTATCACCTCTATGGTTTCCAACAAATAGAGACTCCGTCGATGGAGACACTCTCTACATTGATGGGAAAATATGGCGAAGAGGGTGATAAACTGCTCTTTAAGATTCAAAATTCAGGTGATTATTTCTCTGGTTTGACAGATGAGGAGTTATTGAGTCGCAATGCAGCAAAGCTTGCAAGCAAATTTTGTGAAAAGGGGTTGCGCTATGACTTGACCGTGCCTTTTGCTCGCTATGTGGTGATGCATCGCGATGAGATTACTTTCCCCTTCAAGCGTTATCAAATCCAACCCGTTTGGCGTGCCGACCGTCCACAGAAAGGACGCTATCGTGAATTTTATCAATGCGATGCCGATGTTGTGGGTAGTGACTCGTTGCTGAACGAGGTAGAGCTGATGCAGATTGTAGATACGGTGTTTTCACGCTTTGGTATCCGAGTTTGCATTAAGATAAACAACCGCAAGATTCTGACCGGTATTGCCGAAATCATTGGTGAAGCCGATAAGATTGTGGATATTACCGTTGCCATAGACAAACTCGATAAGATAGGTTTGGAGAATGTAAATGCCGAACTGAAGTCGAAAGGTATCAGCGACGAGGCTATTGCTAAGTTGCAACCCATTATCTTGCTTAGTGGTACCAACGAAAATAAATTGGCTACTCTGAAGGATGTATTGGCAAGTAGCGAAATCGGTTTGAAGGGCGTAGAAGAGAGTGAATTTATCCTTTCTACCTTGAAGGCGCTTGGCTTGAAGAATGAGATTGAACTCGACTTGACCTTGGCACGTGGCTTGAACTACTACACTGGTGCTATCTTCGAAGTGAAAGCCCTCGATGTACAAATCGGTAGCATTACCGGTGGTGGACGATACGACAACCTGACCGGTGTGTTTGGTATGAGTGGCGTAAGCGGTGTAGGAATCTCGTTTGGTGCCGACCGCATCTTCGATGTGCTCAATCAGTTGGAACTCTATCCGAAAGAGGCCGTTAATGGCACTCAGTTGTTGTTCATCAACTTTGGCGAACAAGAGGCTGCCTTCTCTATGCAAGCATTGACAAAGGTGCGCGCAGCTGGTATTCGTGCCGAAATCTTCCCCGACTCAAGTAAAATGAAAAAACAGATGAGTTATGCAAACAGTAAGGGCGTTCCGTTTGTTGCATTGGTGGGCGAGAATGAAATGGCGCAAGGAAAGGTTACATTGAAGAATATGGAAACAGGCGAGCAACAATTGGTTACTCCCGAAGAATTGATAGAAAAGATTAATAACTAATATAAAACGGAATCAGTATGAATATTAAACCATTGGCAGACAGAGTGCTGGTACTTCCTGCACCTGCAGAAGAAAAAACTATCGGTGGCATTATCATCCCCGATACCGCAAAAGAAAAACCATTGAAGGGCGAAGTTATTGCCGTAGGAAATGGAACAAAAGACGAAGAAATGATACTTAAGGTTGGCGATACTGTGCTTTATGGCAAGTATGCTGGTACTGAAATCGAACTCGAAGGAACTAAGTACCTCATCATGCGTCAAAGCGATGTATTGGCCGTATTAGCTTAATTTATAATTTATAATTCTTAATTTTTAAGTAAGATGGCAAAAGAAATTCTATTCAATATAGATGCCCGCGACCAATTGAAGAAGGGTATCGATACATTGGCCAATGCCGTTAAGGTGACACTCGGTCCTAAAGGTCGCAACGTAATTATCGAAAAGAAGTTTGGTGCTCCTCATATCACAAAGGATGGTGTAACAGTTGCTAAGGAAGTTGAGTTGGCCGATCCATATCAAAACACCGGTGCACAATTGGTGAAGGAAGTGGCAAGCAAGACTGGTGACGATGCCGGTGATGGTACTACTACCGCAACCGTATTGGCACAAGCCATTGTTGCCGAAGGTTTGAAGAACGTAACAGCCGGTGCAAGTCCTATGGACATCAAGCGTGGTATCGACAAGGCAGTGGCCAAGGTGGTAGAATCTATCAAGGCTCAAGCTGAGATGGTGGGCGACAACTACGACAAGATTGAACAAGTAGGTACCGTATCGGCTAATAACGACCCAGTTATCGGTAAACTTCTTGCCGATGCTATGCGCAAGGTTTCTAAGGATGGTGTCATCACTATCGAAGAAGCTAAGGGTACTGACACTACTATCGGCGTGGTAGAAGGTATGCAATTCGACCGCGGTTATCTTTCTCCTTACTTCGTAACCAACACTGAAAAGATGGAGTGCGAAATGGAGAATCCTTATATCCTTATCTACGACAAGAAGATTTCTAACTTGAAAGATTTCTTGCCTATCCTTGAACCTGCCGTACAAACAGGCCGCCCCTTGTTGGTGATTGCCGAAGATGTGGATAGCGAAGCGTTGACTACATTGGTAGTGAACCGCTTGCGCAGCCAACTTAAGATTTGTGCTGTGAAGGCTCCTGGCTTTGGCGACCGTCGTAAGGAAATGTTGGAAGACATCGCTATTTTGACTGGTGGCTTGGTAATCAGCGAAGAGAAGGGTATTAAGTTGGAACAAGCAACCATCGAAATGTTGGGTACTGCCGAGAAGGTTACTATCACTAAGGATGATACAACCATCGTAAACGGTGCAGGCGACAAGCAATTTATCAAGGAACGTTGCGAGCAAATCAAGGCACAAATCGCTTCTACCAAGAGCGATTACGACCGCGAAAAGTTGCAAGAACGTCTCGCAAAGCTCGCTGGTGGCGTAGCAGTTATCAACATCGGTGCAGCTACTGAACCAGAAATGAAAGAAAAGAAAGCTCGCGTTGACGACGC